>NZ_LZXX01000025.1:0-1111 GCF_001729305.1 Burkholderia sp. A2
ATTATTGGGGGCGGGATGGGGAGGCGTTGTGACCGACGGCTTACGACTGTAGGGTCTCAATGATTGTGAGCTTTTTCTCACATATGGATTCATCGAATCATTAGTCAACGGCTATTAAAGCGTCGACATCGCGTGCTATCCCGATTCGTTCGGTTTTCGACAACGAGACGGTCCATGGCCACGGCTGTATTAGATTCGCGGCTGGTTCATAACGCGGTAAGAGTGATGCAGCGGGGAGGTATGGCTTTGGGGACCCTTGTTCCGTAGGAGTCCCCTAGACCATGCTGCTGATGTGCCTGTCCCATGAGGGAATTCAAGCCACTGTTTGGATCTGCCAGCCCTTTTTAGCAAGGGCATCGCATACCTTGTGCGGGACACGACTCTCGTTTGCCGCAAGACATAGCAGGCTCGTTGGACGTGACATTGCCACGTAGAGGTTCCGCATCTGCGCCTGCTGCGTCTTGGGAAGCTTTGCTAGCGCCTTGGATGGAATGCTGAACCGCACCGGGAATCGGGAGGCCGGTTGGTTTAAGTTAATGCAGGCACGTCGGCAGCATTTCTGAGTTGCCTGTAGTAGTTTGCCTCAGCTCCAGCGAGCGGTTCGACACCGTCGAAGTCGAGGGGCGTTCGGTCGTGTCGGACGAACGCGAGGGGCGTGGTTCACGCATGGTGGCAGTCGCTCGGGATGAGGGGAATTGGAGAGTGTCGAAATGCTTCGCCTGAACGGGGGCCGTCCGTGATCGGCCGGCTAGTCATTGGCGTCGGCCGCGAGCCACACGACCTGATCGCTCCAGGTCTGGTCGCGCGTAAAGCGGAACAGTGTGTCCTTGAGCAAACGGATCCACGCGTCGACGAGGCGCGACGGACGATTTTCGCGCAACGTGCTGATCGATACCGTCGAGCGAATCGCCGGGCGCTCGATCGCGATTGCTTTCAGTTCGCCGCGCGCCAGTTCTTCCTGGATCGCGACATACGTGAGCAGCGAATAGCCGACGCCCGCGCGAACGAGCTGCTTGGTCAGCGCGACGCTGTCGATTTCGAATTCGACGCGCAGCCGGACCCCGTGCTGAACGGCGGCCTGATCGATCAGCCGCCGGTTGCTGTGCGGCAG
>NZ_LZXX01000026.1:0-488 GCF_001729305.1 Burkholderia sp. A2
CGACGGCGCGGCCGATGCGCGCCGGATCAGGGACGTGAGCACGAAAGCTTCCTCGACAGTCGGATCAATGGGCACGTCATCGCCGCGGCGCGCGGCTGACAGGCGGCTGCGGTCGATTCTAGAGGGCGCCCGACGAACCGGTCAATCGGGAGGCCCCGCAGGCCATCGCAGCCGCTGGTCCGACCAATCTCATGACGCGTCGCCGCTGCGCTCGAAATGGCTGCGCACGTAGTCGATGTGCGTCTGCATCGCGGTGCGCGCCTCTTCGGGGCGGTGCGCGCAAATCGCGTCGCACACCACCCGGTGCTGCAACAGGAGCAATTCGGATGCCTGCTCGTCCTCCGTCGTCATCCCGGCCACGTTGATCGAAATATGCTCGCGCAACATTCCGATCACGCTCGTATGCAGGTGCAGGAACATCGTGTTGTGCGACGCGAGCGCGATCGCCTCGTGCAGCTTCGCATCGGTCGCGGCTTCGACGGCCGCAT
>NZ_LZXX01000026.1:686-1249 GCF_001729305.1 Burkholderia sp. A2
GCGCGAGCACGCGCTCGGCCGGCAGCCGCGCGCCGGCCGGCCACGTGCCGTCGAGCAGCGCCGTCTCGATCTTGCGCATCACCACTTCGGTCCGGCCCCGTGCCGTCATCGCCGCCATCGTCGCGTCTCCTCGCGGAATGCGTGCCGCCCCCGATTGGCCCAACCAATTTGAGCTGCGGCGCGGACGGGGGAATTATGCAGCGAAATCGACGCTCCGCACGCCGGGCCGTCGCCTCTGGAGCGAGACATGAATCCACGGCCTTACCCCACCGCCCCCGCGCACGTCTATCTGTTCGCGACCTGCCTGGTCGACCTGTTCGTCCCCGAAGCAGGGCTCGACGCGATCCGCCTGCTGGAACGCGAGGGGCTGACCGTCCACTATCCGCGCGGCCAGAGCTGTTGCGGGCAGCCGGCCTACAGCAGCGGCAATCCCGACGAAGCGCGCCGCGTCGCGGCCGCGCAGCTCGACCTGTTCGCGCAACCGTGGCCGGTGATCGTGCCGTCCGGTTCGTGCGCGGGCATGATCCGGCACCATTGGCCGGCGCTGTTCGCCGACGATCCCG
>NZ_LZXX01000026.1:1310-1888 GCF_001729305.1 Burkholderia sp. A2
GCTGTTCGCCGACGATCCCGTTCACGGCCCGAAGGCACGCGCGATCGCGGAGCGGACCTACGAACTCGCGGAATTCCTCGTCCATGTGCTCGACGTGCAGCTCGACGCGGTCATGACCGACGCCGGCCCCGACGAACGCGTCGTGCTGCACACGTCGTGCGCGGCACGGCGCGAGATGGGCACGCGCGTGCACGGCGTCGCGCTCGTCGACGCGCTGNNGCTTCGGCGGCACGTTCTCGCTGAAGCATCCGGACATCTCGGGCGCGATGGTGCGCGACAAGGTCGCATCGGCGTGCGCGACGGGCTGCGACCGGCTCGTGTCGGCCGACTGCGGCTGCCTGCTGAACATCGGCCACGCCGCGGCCAAGGCCGGCGCGGCGCTGCCCGTCGAACATCTCGCGAGCTTCCTGTGGCGCCGCACGGCCGGCGCCGGCTCGCTGCGCGGAGAGTCGAAATGAGCGCACGCGACGCGATCCTCGCGCGGCTGCGCGCCGCCGCACCGGGCGTCGCGACGAACGCCGCACCTGCGCTCGATGCGCGCATCGACGCGCATTACGACACGCGCCGTGCATCGGCCG
>NZ_LZXX01000027.1:0-793 GCF_001729305.1 Burkholderia sp. A2
GACGCCGGCACGCGCACCGCCGGTCCGGCGCCGCAGGCGGAAACGCCTGCGGCGAACGTGGCGGCCGTGCAACCGTCGTGATCGAGTCGCGCCGCGCAGGCGCCCGCAACCGCGCGCCGCTCAGTGCGAGCGGCCGTCGTAGTGCGTGACGGGCAGCGCGTCGAGATCGACGCCCTCGACGCAGCGCACGTTGATCGCGGCCATTGCGGTGCCGTCCGGATGAACGCCTTCGCCGAACGCGTGAATCCCGCAGCGCTTGCAGAAGCGATGCCGGATCACGTGCTTGTTGAACATGTAGGTCGCGAGATTTTCGTCGGGCGTCAGCAGCGTCATGTGGTCGCGCGGCACGAACCACATCAGCGCGCCCTTGCGCTGGCAGATCGAGCAGTTGCACGCCATCACGCCCTGCAGGTCGCCTTCCGCCTCGAACGTCACGTCGCCGCAATGACAGCTTCCGCGATAAAGCATGGTCGTCTCCCGGTGCAGCCCGTGCGCAGCACCGGCGCCCAGGCGGGACGCCGTTGGCCGGGCCGATCCAAACGCGTACAGTAGCGCTCGCATGCGCCGCACGCAATGTCCGGGCGGCGCCCATCCCTCGTCGACCCAGGAGACCATCATGCTCGAACTGCGCCCCGGCTGCGAATGCTGCGACAAGGACCTGCCGCCCGATTCGGCGGAAGCGCGCATCTGTACGTTTGAATGTACGTTTTGCGCGACTTGCGCGGACGACGTGCTGAAGGGCCGCTGCCCGAATTGCGGCGGCGACCTGGTCGCGCGGCCGCGGCGGCCGGCG
>NZ_LZXX01000028.1:0-538 GCF_001729305.1 Burkholderia sp. A2
CGGCGCTCGCCGCGTCGCACGCCGAAGTCTGGTGCGCGAGCGCCGACGCATGGCCCGCGCAGCTCGCCGCACGTCTGGCCGACGCCGGCGTGCGCCGCCTGCTGCTCGACCCGGCCCGCGCCGAATCCGCGGCGCTTGCCCGCGCGCTGCCCGATACGGTCGCGCCGGTGCCGTTCGACCGGCCGATCGACGCGTGGAAAACCGAACTGTTCGACACGATCGACGCGGGCTTCACCGTCGCACGCTCGGGCATCGCGGCCACCGGCACGCTGGTGCTCGCGCCCGATGCCGGCACGCCGCGCACGGTGTCGCTGGTGCCGCCGCTGCACATCGCGCTCGTGCATGCGAGCACGCTGCATGCGGACCTGCACGCCGCCGTGCACGCGGAGCGCTGGCAAGCCGGCATGCCGACGAACCTCGTGCTGGTATCGGGCCCGTCGAAGACGTCCGACATCCAGCAGACGCTCGCCTATGGCGCGCACGGCCCGCGCCGCCTGTGGGTCGTGATCGTCACCGATTCGGCCGCGCCGCCGGCCGC
>NZ_LZXX01000028.1:676-1123 GCF_001729305.1 Burkholderia sp. A2
AGCACCTGCGCGATCTCGGCGAAGCCGTCCGGCAGCACGCGCTCGCGCAACTGCCCGCGCTGCTCGAACGGCTGGAGACGAAGCTCACCGCAGCCGGCGTGCACGTGCACTGGGCCGAGACGGCCGCCGACGCGAACGCGATCGTGCTCGGCATCGCGCAGGCGAAGAAGGCGCGCCGCGTGATCAAGGGCAAGTCGATGGCGAGCGAGGAAATCGAGCTGAATCATTACCTCGCGGAACACGGTGTCGACTGCATCGAATCCGACATGGGCGAATTCATCGTGCAGCTCGCGGGCGAGAAGCCGTCGCACATCGTGATGCCGGCGATCCACAAGACCCGCGGCGACATCGCGGAACTGTTCGAGGCGCACCTCCCCGGCACGCGCTACACGGAAGACGTCGACGAACTGATCCAGACCGGCCGGCGCGCGCTGCGCCGCGCGTTCG
>NZ_LZXX01000029.1:0-162 GCF_001729305.1 Burkholderia sp. A2
CGCTGTACCCGCACATGACGCTGTACGACAACATGGCGTTCGGCCTGAAGCTGGCCGGCGCGAAGAAGCCCGAGATCGACCAGGCGGTGAAGCAGGCCGCGAAGATCCTGCACATCGATCACTTGCTCGACCGCAAGCCGAAGCAGTTGTCGGGCGGCCAGC
>NZ_LZXX01000029.1:414-1041 GCF_001729305.1 Burkholderia sp. A2
CGGGCTTCATCGGCTCGCCGAAGATGAACTTCCTGAAGGGCACGGTCGAATCGGCCGACGCGGGCGGCGTGCTCGTGCGCTTCGACAGCGGCGAGACGCAGCGTGTCGCGGTGGACGCGGCGGGGCTGCAGCGCGGCGCGGCGGTGACCGTCGGCGTGCGGCCCGAGCATCTGCTGGTCGATGCGGCGGCGCCGGGCGTGGCCGCCCGGACGATGGCCGTCGAGTCGCTCGGTGACGCCGCGTATCTGTATGCGGAGTCGGCCGTCGCGCCGGACGGGCTGATCGCGCGGATTCCGCCGCTCGACACGTACCGCACCGGCGACACGCTGCGCGTGCATGCACAGGCCGAGCACTGCCACCTGTTCGACGAAAACGGGCAGGCGTTCCGGCGGCTGAGCGTGCACGCGAAGGCGGCGTGACGCACGGCACGTGCGCCTGCGCGGCTCAGAGGCGCAGGTGCTCGGCCATGTAGTCGACGAACGCGCGCAGCTTCGGCGTCGGGTGCCGGCCTGACGGCCACAGCACGTAGAACGGCGTGCGGCTCTCGACGTGTTCGTCGAGCACGGTGCGCAGCGTGCCGTCGGCCAGTGCGTCGTGGACGAAGAACTCGGGCAGGCACGCGATGCC
>NZ_LZXX01000029.1:1061-1780 GCF_001729305.1 Burkholderia sp. A2
GCGAGATCGGCCGGCGTGCGCGGCGCGCCGTGCCGCTCGAGGTAGCCGGGCGACGCGACGAGGTGCTGGCGGAAATGGCCGAGCAGCCGCGACGACAGCCGCGAGTCCGTCGGCCGGCCGGTGCGCAGCACCGCGTCGAACCCTTCGTCGACGACATCGACGAGCCGGTCGCTGAAATCGATGTCGAGTTCGATCTCCGGATACGCGGCCATGAAATCGGCGAGCACCGGCAGCAGCAGCGTACCGATCGTCGGCAGGCTCACGCGCAGCCGCCCGCGCGGCGCTTCGACGCTGTGCATCAGTTCCTGCTCGGCCGCGTCGATCTCCGCGATCACGCGCCGGCACCGTTCGAGAAAGCGCGCGCCTTCGGCCGTCAGCGTGATGCTGCGCGTGCTGCGGTGAAACAGCCGCACGTTCAGGCGCGCCTCCAGGCGCGCGATGCGCTTGCCGATCGCCGACGCCGACAGCCCGAGCGCGCGGCCGGCCGCGACGAAACTGCGCGTTTCCGCGACCTGGACGAATACGACGAAACCGCCAAGATTTTCCATGCAGGTTCCCGATTGCGGACACCGACGTCCGGAGTGTCCGGAACTCTACCCCGGTTTTTCTTCCCGCGCCGGCTCCCTACGATGGACGTTCCTTCATCGTTCGAGGTCACGCCATGTCATCCCTGCCTGTCACTGCCCACCGCGTCGAACCGGACGCCGCGCTGCGCGCGC
>NZ_LZXX01000030.1:0-849 GCF_001729305.1 Burkholderia sp. A2
GTGCTTATTCTTCCGGTACCGTCATCCCCCGACTGTATTAGAGCCAAGGATTTCTTTCCGGACAAAAGTGCTTTACAACCCGAAGGCCTTCTTCACACACGCGGCATTGCTGGATCAGGCTTTCGCCCATTGTCCAAAATTCCCCACTGCTGCCTCCCGTAGGAGTCTGGGCCGTGTCTCAGTCCCAGTGTGGCTGGTCGTCCTCTCATACCAGCTACTGATCGTCGCCTTGGTAGGCCTTTACCCCACCAACTAGCTAATCAGCCATCGGCCAACCCTATAGCGCGAGGCCCGAAGGTCCCCCGCTTTCTTCCGTGGGTCGTATGCGGTATTACTCCGGCTTTCGCCGGGCTATCCCCCACTACAGGACATGTTCCGATGTATTACTCACCCGTTCGCCACTCGCCACCAGGTGCAAGCACCCGTGCTGCCGTTCGACTTGCATGTGTAAGGCATGCCGCCAGCGTTCAATCTGAGCCAGGATCAAACTCTTCAGTTCAAACCTGTTACTGTTTTCGGTTCGGTTAAGAACCGGTCGCTCACTCAAAGCTGACAGGAATATGAATCACTTCATAAACCTGACTTACTTTAGTGTGAGACTCTTGATACTTTTGCTATCTGATCCGAGGATCAGCTCGCTACCATCAAGCGCCCACACTTATCGGCTGTTAATTTTTAAAGAGCATTTCTGCGAGGAACTTCGTGTTTCCCGGCAGCGCTGCGTTTTCAGCAGCAGAGAAGCGAAATTATGAACCGTGTTTCGCAGTTCGTCAACAACTTTTTACACTACATCGTTGCGACTGCGGGGCCATCTTCCTGCGCCGCCACGGCTCGCTACATCCCGAACCC
>NZ_LZXX01000031.1:0-206 GCF_001729305.1 Burkholderia sp. A2
CGAGCTCGGCGGCCAGCAGCGGGCCCGCGCACGCGACCGGCGCGTACTTGGCGATCCCGTGGGTGGTCGCTTCCGCGCGGTGCGCGGTGCCGAACGCGTCGTTCACGTACACGTCGCAGAGCTTCGCCATCTTCTGCGCGAGCTCGTCCGAATTCTTCTTCTCGCCCTTGTTCACGCGGCAGTTCTCGAGCAGCACGACCTGGCCC
>NZ_LZXX01000031.1:359-1166 GCF_001729305.1 Burkholderia sp. A2
GCGCCGGCGTCGAGCGCGGCCTGGATGGCCGGCACGGACGCACGCACGCGCGTGTCCTCGGTGATGTTGCCCTGGTCGTCCTGCGGGACATTCAGGTCGGCGCGGATGAACACCCGCTTGCCGGCGAGCTGGCCGGCGGCGATCAGGTCGGTAAGACGCTTGACTTGGCTCATGTTGAACAGATTGAAGTAGTGGATGGGGAAAGGGGGTTCACGCTGGACGTGCGCGGGCTGCCGCGAAAGGGCGCCGGATGCGGCCGTGGCTGGCGGTTCGCAAGACGCGCACGGGTAAAAAATCTCGAACGGGCATTCTAGCCGATCCATCAGGCAGACTGACCCGTGCGGCGGCGAATTCCGCCTATTTGGGATCGCGCGCCGGAACCGAAGCCTTGCCGCATTGCAGCAATCCGCAGATGCAGGCGGGCAGCGCCCGGCAAGCCGGAACGGCGGCGCATCAGAAGATCAGGCGCAGCGCGGTGAACACGAGCATGCCGACGACGATCGTGCCGAGCATGCTGCGTCGCCACAAAAACCAGCCGAGGCCGGCGAGCGCCGCGTAGAACGGATGATTGGACAGCCCGAACGACAGCCCGGCCGGCGTTTCGAGCACGTCGGGCAGCACGACGGCGACCAGCGCGGCGGCCGGCGCGTAGCGCAGCGCGCGCTGCACGCGNNAACAGCGCGCGCGTGACGGCCGTGACGATCGTCATCCCGACGATGACGATCCAGATCTCGGTCGCGCTCATTCGATGTCCTTTTCGTGCACGGTTTCGGTCCGGATGCGCCGCCAGTCGGCGCGCTCGACGAA
>NZ_LZXX01000031.1:1251-1749 GCF_001729305.1 Burkholderia sp. A2
ATCAGCGCGAGCGTGCCGGCCAGCTCCAGCCCCCAGCTCGCCGGAAAGACGCTCGCGAGCAGGATGCCGGCGAGCGACGACACCTGCCACGACGCCCAGCTCGCGAGCGCCATCCCCCAGAAATAGGCTTCCTTGCCCGGCACGCGGCCGTACGCGAAGCCCTGTTTCTGGAACAGCAGATAGATCACGTCGCCGTTGAAATAGCCGATCGCGAGGCGCCGCCACAGCGGCAGGTAGGAAAAATGGGGCGCGAGCCCGGCGCTGAAGATCACGAAGCGCAGGTTGACCATCGCGGCCGTGAGCAGCACGGTCCAGATCGGCAGCTTCGCCGCGAGGAGCGGCAGCACCGCGAGCTGCGACGAGCCCGCATAGACGAACAGCGACATCGCGCTCGCCTGCCCGAGCGTCATCACGGATTTGCTCATCGCGATGCCGGTGACGAGCCCCCAGGACAGGATCGCCATCAGTGTCGGGGAATAGTCGCGCGCGCCCTGGATC
>NZ_LZXX01000031.1:1785-3736 GCF_001729305.1 Burkholderia sp. A2
CGGGCCGCGGCGGGCGGTTCGTCGGGCCGCCGGCGCCTCCTGCCGGTACGACCCATCGTTATTGGAATCGGTACCGGACGATTATAGCGCCGGCCCCGTGCCACCCGACCGGATCGTCCCCAAATGACGCTAAAATAAGCGTCTTTCCGGTTCAACGCTGCACACCACCCGCAGCACATCACCGCTTCCAGGAGAATCCTATGTCAATGGCCGACCGCGACGGCAAGATCTGGATGGACGGCAAGCTGATCGACTGGCGCGACGCCAAGATCCACGTCCTGACCCACACGCTGCACTACGGCATGGGCGTCTTCGAGGGCGTGCGCGCGTACAAGACGGCCGACGGCGGCACCGCGATCTTCCGCCTGCGCGAGCACACCAGACGTCTGCTGAATTCGGCGAAGATCTTCCAGATGGACGTGCCGTTCGACCGTGAAACGCTCGAAGCCGCGCAACTCGCGGTCGTGCGCGAGAACCACCTCGAGTCGTGCTACCTGCGCCCGATCATCTGGGTCGGCTCGGAAAAGCTCGGCGTGGCCGCGAAGGGCAATACCATCCATGTCGCGATCGCCGCGTGGCCGTGGGGCGCGTACCTCGGCGAGGACGGCCTCGCGAAGGGCATCCGCGTGAAGACGTCGTCGTTCACGCGCCACCACGTGAACGTGTCGATGGTGCGGGCGAAGGCGTCGGGCTGGTACGTGAACTCGATCCTCGCGAACCAGGAAGCGACGGCCGACGGCTACGACGAAGCGCTGCTGCTCGACGTCGACGGCTACGTGTCCGAAGGCTCCGGCGAGAATTTCTTCCTCGTGAACAACGGCAAGCTGTACACGCCCGACCTGTCGTCGTGCCTCGACGGCATCACGCGCGACACGGTCATCACGCTCGCGAAGGACGCCGGCATCGACGTCATCGAGAAGCGCATCACGCGCGACGAGGTCTACACGGCCGACGAAGCGTTCTTCACCGGCACGGCCGCCGAGGTCACGCCGATCCGCGAACTCGACAACCGCACGATCGGCAGCGGCGCGCGCGGCCCCGTCACGGAAAAGCTCCAGTCGGCGTTTTTCGATATCGTGTCGGGCAAGAACGCGAAGTACGCGCACTGGCTGACGAAGGTCTGAGCGCGCCGCGCCACCGACCGCCCCACACAAGAGTGATAAGAGAAAGTCTCATGAGCGAAATCAAGGAAATGCCGCTGGTCGAGCTGACGGCCAAGGATCTTCCCGCCTACTGCCCGAACCCGGCCATGACGCGCTGGAATGCGCACCCGCGCGTCTTCATCGACGTATCGCACGGCGAGGCGCGCTGCCCGTACTGCGGCACGCGCTACAAGCTGCGCGACGGCGAGGTCGTCAAGGGCCACTGAGCCCCGGTGGCCGGGCCCGTGGGCCCGCCGACCCGCAAGGCGGCGCAGCCGGAAATCCGGCGCGCCGCCCTTCCCCATTCTGGCAACCCGAACGCGGCGCCCGTGCGCCGTGCTTCATTACGACATCGGAAGTCGACCTGATGCGTCGAGCGCTGGTTATCGCACCGAACTGGATCGGTGACGCATTGATGGCGCAGCCGCTTTTTGCGCTGCTGAAAAAGCTCCATCCCCGCATCGCGATCGATGCCGTCGCACCCTCCTGGGTCGCGCCCGTGCTCGAGCGGATGCCCGAGATCCACGATGTCTACGCGACCGATCTCGCGCACGGCAAGCTGCAGCTGCTGCGCCGCTGGCAGCTCGCGAGCGACCTGCGCGACGTCGGCTACGACGCGGCGTACGTGCTGCCGAATTCGCTGAAATCCGCGGTGATCCCGTGGCTCGCGAACATCCCGCTGCGGATCGGCTATACGGGCGAGCACCGCTACGGGCTGTTGAACGTGCGGCACGCGAACCCGACCAAGTCGGGCGAGCGGCCGCCGATGACGACCCACTACGCGGCGCTCGCGTACGCGCCGGGCGCGA
>NZ_LZXX01000031.1:3780-5244 GCF_001729305.1 Burkholderia sp. A2
CGCGTACGCGCCGGGCGCGAAGCTGCCCGAGTCGATGAAGACGCTGCCCGCGCCGCGCCTGGATGCCGACCTGAACGAGACGGCGCGCGTGTCCGCACGTTTCAATCTCGATACGCGCAAGCCGCTCGTCGTGTTCTGCCCCGGCGCCGAATACGGCCCGGCCAAGCGCTGGCCGCCCGAGCACTTCGCGTCGCTCGCGACCATCGTCCACCAGTCGTTCCCGTATACGCAGATCGTCGCGCTCGGCTCGCAGAAGGATGCGGCGGCCGCGCAGGCGATCGCCGACCACGCGCCGAACGTGCGCAACCTGTGCGGGCAGACGTCGTTGTCCGAGGCGTGCGCGCTGATCGCGCGCGCGAACGCGGTCGTCACCAACGATTCGGGGCTGATGCACGTCGCCGCCGCGTTGCGCCGGCCGCTCGTCGCGTTGTACGGATCGACCGATCCGCGCCACACCCCTCCGCTGTCGGATCTGGCGAAGGTACAATGGTTACATCTCGAATGCAGTCCCTGCTTCGAACGCGAGTGCCCGCTCGGCCACCTGAAGTGCCTGCGCGAACTCGGTCCCGAGCAGGTATTCGGCGATTTGCGCGGCATGCTCGTCGGGCAGCGCTGACCCTGACCGGCAGCGTCGCACGGCGCGCCGGGCAATCCGATTCACCGGTGTACGGCGGCTCGATCCGGGCCGCCGTGCTGAATACGGCGCGCGATGCGCGCGAGAGACAACCCCGATGCCACGTTTTGCCCGCCTGTTCGAAGCTGCTGCCGATACGCTGAACGCCTACTACCAGGCCGTCGCGGATGCCAATCTCGACGCGCTGCTGGCGCTGTGGATCGACGAGGATTTCGCCAGCTGCGTCTGGGCGGACGGCGAGCATCTGCACGGCCTCGACCAGATCCGCGGCGGGCTCGCCAACCGGCTCGCGACGCGCCCGGTCACGATCGAGCCGCTCGACATCCGCGTGTACGACAGCCTCGGCACGGTCGTCTATACGATCGCCGAAGCGCATCAGCAGGCCGACCTGACGGCCGAACCCGACATGGTTTTCGCGACGTACGTGATGATCCACGAACGTGGCGAATGGCGCATCGCGCACATCCACGCGAGCCCGATTCCTGAACAAGCGGCCGGACAATTCGCCGCGAAGATCCGTCACGGGCAGGGTCCGCTGCACTGACGAAAAACGAAGCAACGCATTAGCGGGGCGATCATGAGTACGGCTTCTCCGCCCACCTCGCCGCTGACCGGGCCCCCGGCCCCCGACGACGATTCATTGCGCTATCGCGCACCGCGCTGGCTGCCGAACAGCCATGTGCAAACCATCGTGCCCGCGCTGTTCGCGCGGCGTCCGGTTGTCGCTTATCGGCGAGAGCGATGGGAAACCCCCGACCACGACTTCATCGACCTCGACTGGGTCGCGCACCTCGACAGCGCGGCGCCAGCGCCCGACGCGCCGCTGTTCG
>NZ_LZXX01000031.1:5495-5908 GCF_001729305.1 Burkholderia sp. A2
CACGTCGATCGTGCGCGCCGCCGCCGCGATCTCGACGCCGATCGACGTGCACGCCGGCGGCCGCGCGCTGTCGCAGGGGTTCGCGATGGTCTACACGCGCAGCTTCCTGAAGACACTCAAGCGCAAGGCGCTCGCCAAGCTCGACCAGTATCCGGGGCTGTTCGACCGCGACGCGATGCTGCAGGCCGTGACGATGCGCGACTTCGACGAGGTCGTGACCGCGCCGCTGCACGGTTTCGCGAACGCGGACGACTACTGGACGAAGGCGACCACGCGGCCGCTGCTGCCCGCGATCGACGTGCCGACGCTGATCCTCAACGCCCGCAACGACCCGTTCCTGCCCGAATCGGCGCTGCCGGGCCCGGCCGACGTGTCGCCGGCCGTCGAGCTCGACCAGCCCGCGCACGGCGGCC
>NZ_LZXX01000031.1:6089-6530 GCF_001729305.1 Burkholderia sp. A2
GCCGCAACTACGCGTGCGACGCGCAGGGCCAGTGGTTCTTCCAGAACGGGCCGCAGCGCGTATACGTCGAACTCGCCTATACGCCGTGGGTCGTGCGGCTCGCCGAGCATGACGGACAGCTTGCGCTCACCGACCAGACGGGTGCCCCGTTCGAACCGGATGCAGCGTGGCTCGACGACGGCGGCGGCGTGCTGTTTCGCGATGCCGGCACACCCGCGCGCATCGCGGCGCTGCACGATCACGACCTCGGGCTGTTCGCCGATCACGCGGATTTCGATGCCGAGCCGCCGGTGCTGCGCTGGCGCGACGGCCGTACGCTGCGGCTCGGCCGCATCGCGTGCGCCGACGTACCGGCGCGGTTCGGCTACGTCGCCAGCCCGGCGCGCCACGCGCGCGACGCCGCCGACAGCGGCCAGTGAGCCGCGGCGGCGCCGGCCGCGC
>NZ_LZXX01000032.1:0-1214 GCF_001729305.1 Burkholderia sp. A2
CTCGGCGCGCACGCCGCGATAGATCGCTTCGTTGAGCGAGCCGTCGGTGCCGGGCGCGACGGGCTCGCCGTCGTCGTCCACCACGCGGCCGGTGTTGTACTCGGTCAGGTAGTTCGAGAAGCGGTTGTAGAACACGCCGACGCTGCCGCGGTTCGGTCCGCTCGCATAGCGCAGCGACAGGTCGGTCGATACGGCCTTTTCCTTCGACGCGTTCGGGTTGCCGATCAGGAACTGGCCGGTCGCGTCGTGCGGGCCGTTCGAATAGAGCTCGTAGAAGGTCGGCGCGCGTTCGGTGTACGCGACGTTCGCCGCGACCGACCAAACCGGCGTCAGCGAGAACAGCGCGCCGGCCGACAGGCTGCCCGCATTGAAGTCGCGCGGCTGCGCGCCAGCGAATTTCTCGATGCCGGCCGGATCGGGATCGACCTTCACGTGCTCGAAGCGACCGCCGACGCTCAGCTTCAGCGCCGGGGCGACCTGCCATTCCTCGAGGCCGAACAGCGCGACGCTGTTGGTGCGCGTGGACGGCACGAGCATTTCGTCGCCGAGCGCCGAGAACGTGTTCTGGCCGAACTGCACGCCGATCGCGCCTTCGAACGGGCCGATCTTGCGATGGCGCGCCTCGATGCGCGCCTCGTAGCCGCGGTTGCGGAAGGTGGTCGCCGTCTCGCCGTTGTCGACTTCCTTGTGGCGGTAGTCGGTGTACGCGAAATCGAATTTCAGCTTCGTGAACGGCCCGCTCAGGTTGCGCACCTCGGACGCGAACGCGAGGCGTTCCTGGCGCATCCGCAGCCGCACGTCGCTTTCCGCGACGGAGCCGTAGTTCGATTCGTAGCCGCTGTACGAGAGACCGGCGAAGCCGTCCCCCCACGTGTACGACGCGCCGACCGCACCGCCGTGCACGCGCCCGTCGCTGTTCGGCACGCTGCCTTCCGGTTGCGGCGTGTCGGGGCCGTCGATCGCGCGTTGCTGGCTGCTGCGCGCGTAGCCGGGAATCCGCAGCTTGCTCGTTTCTCGGTCGAACGCGTCGACGTGGAACGCGAAGCGGCCGTTGCCGCCTTCGACCTGGGCGGCGCCCGCGCGCACCGAATTCGCGCCGCCATAGCGCGCGTCGAGCGCGCCGGTCACCCCTTCGATCGCTTCGCGCGGAATCCGGTTGTCGATCGTGTTGACCACGCCGCCCACCGCGTTGCCGCCGTACAGCAGCGCGGCCG
>NZ_LZXX01000033.1:0-664 GCF_001729305.1 Burkholderia sp. A2
CCTTGCCGCCGGCGACGATCAGCGTATCGGGACGGCGCACGGCCGCGCGCAGCGACTCGGCCATCACGACGAGGCCCGACGACGTCTCGACGGGCCCGGCTTCGACGGCCACGACGCGCGGCGCATACGGCGCCGGCTGCCCGCGCTCCAGCGCGAGCTCGTTGACGGACGCGAACACCTGCAGCGGCCCCGTTACATCGAGCAGTTGCGCACGGGGAAACGCGAGGACCAGGATCGAACGCGGGGCGGCGACAGGCATGGCGATTGGCTTAAAACGTGGGTGATATGGCAATTTCGCCAAACACTACGCGCCTAGAATCGATCTGTCCATCCCGTGCCGAACGGCGCGCGTTCCCTTCCAGACGGAGTCTTCGCATGACCCTGCATATCGGCCTTCTCGTCTTTCCGGGCGTCCAGCAACTCGACCTCACCGGTCCGCACGACGTGCTCGCATCGCTGCCCGATGCGGCCGTCCATCTGGTGTGGAAGTCGCGCGACGCGGTCGCGTCGAGCAGCGGCCTCGCGCTCGCGCCCACTTGTACGTTCGACGACTGCCCGCCGCTCGACGTGATCTGCATCCCGGGCGGAATCGGCATCAACGAGCTGCTGCTCGATGCCGAAACGATCGCGTTCGTGCAGCAGCGCGCGGCCACCGCGCGCTACG
>NZ_LZXX01000034.1:0-761 GCF_001729305.1 Burkholderia sp. A2
CGGCCGGCCCGCGGGCGGCCCCCCAGCTCCGAACCGAATCGCTATCGTGTCCAAGTCCTCAGAAAAACTCGATCTCGCCACGCGCGCCGCGTGGCTCTATTACGTCGCGGGCGACACGCAGAACGAAATCGCCGAGAAGCTGCAGGTGTCGCGCCCCGTCGCGCAGCGCCTCGTCGCGTTCGCGGTCGAGAAGAACCTGATCCGCGTGCGCGTCGACCACCGGCTCGCCGACTGTCTCGATCTCGGCGCGCAGCTGTCGAAACGCTACGGCCTCGCGATGTGCGAAGTCGTCCCCGTCGACGCCGATGCGCCCGACGCGATCGACCGCAAGCTCGCGGTCGCCGGCGCGCAGGTGATGGAGCGCTACCTGAACGAAACGCGGCCGATGGTAATCGCGGTCAGCAGCGGCCGGACGCTGAAGGCCGCGGTCGCGCAGATCGCGCAGATCGACCGCCCGCAGCACCGGCTCGTGTCGATGGTCGGCGCGATCGCGGCCGACGGTTCGTCGAACCGCTACGACGTCGCGCAGTACATCTCCGAAAAAACCGGCAGCAAGCATTTCCTGCTGCCCGCGCCGCTGTTCGCCGACAGCGACGCCGAGCGCGCGCAGTGGTGCAACCACCGGCTGTACCGGATCGTCGAGGCGCTGTCGGGCGAGGCCGACGTCGCGTTCGTCGGGATCGGCAACATCGGCCCGCACTGCCCGCTCTACGAAGACGGCTTCATCACCGAACAGGAGCGCGACGAGATGACCGCGCTCG
>NZ_LZXX01000035.1:0-43419 GCF_001729305.1 Burkholderia sp. A2
GCACGCGCGACATGACCGTGCGCGATCCGGACGGCCGGGTGTGGCGTCTGCAGGCGCCGGGCAAGCAGCACGCGTGAGGTCGACATGACGGTTATCCGCGAAGACGACGCGCCCGACAGCACGGCCGCGCGTGTCGCGCTGTGGCGGGCGCTGCACGTCGAGCTCGATGCACCGCCGCATGTGCTCGCCGACGAAATCGGGTTGCAATTGCTTGCACCGGCACCCGGCTGGCGGCAGCGCGGCGACATGGATCCGCAGTTCACGCGGCCGTTTCGCGCATCGATCGTCGCGCGGGCGCGCTTCATCGAGGATCTCGTCATCGAGCAGGTCGCGCGCGGCGTAAGCCAGTACGTGATCCTCGGCGCGGGGCTCGACAGCTTCGTGCAGCGCCGGCCGGACATGGCGTCGCGCATGACCGTGTTCGAAGTCGACCAGCCGGCGCCGCAGCGCTGGAAGCAGCGCCGCCTGGCCGAACTCGGCTTCGGCGTGCCCGACTGGCTGCGTTTCGTGCCGGTCGATTTCGAGGCGAGGCAGTCGTGGCGCGACGCGCTCGTCGGCGCGGGCTTCGATGCGGGCCAGCCGGCGGTCGTGGTGTCCACCGGCGTCAGCATGTACCTGACGCGCGAAGCGAATGCGGCCGCGCTGCGCGAAGTCGCGTCGCTCGCGCCCGGTTCGACGTTCGCGATGACGTTCCTGTGGCCGCTGGACAATGCGGATCCGGACGTGCGCCCGGGGCTGGACATGGCCGCGAAGGGTGCGCGGGCGAGCGGCACGCCGTTCATCAGCTTCTTCGTGCCGGACGAGATCCAGGCGCTTGCACGGGAGGCCGGCTTCGCGCAGGCCGAGCACGTGTCGGCCGCCGAGCTGACGCGCCGCTATTTCGCCGATCGCCCGGACGGCCTGCGGCCACCGAACCGTGCGGAGGAGTTGCTCGTCGCGACGGTTTGACCCGCCGCCTTCGTCACGCTCGTCACGCGCGTTCGAGCACGGCCATTTCCCGCACCACCACGAGCAGCACCGCGAGGCTCGCGCCGCCGGATGCGCGCAGGTCCGCGAGCAGGTGCTCGTAGCGCGCGAGCGCGGCCTCGCGGCGCGCGCGCCACGCGCCGACGATCGTGTCCGGCGTGGTCGAATCCGGCGATTCCGCGAGCGCGCTCGTCGCGAGCGTGCGCTTGAGCCGCGCGATTTCCGCGAGCGCGGCGGCGCGCGCCAGCATGTCCCAGTGCGTCGGCGTCGGCAGGTTCGCCGCGCGTTCGCCGATCCACCCGTAATTGAGCAGCGTGCCGAGCGAGAAATAGACGCCCGCGACGAGTTCGAGGCTGCGGTTGCAGGTCGCCGCCACTTCGGCGATGTCGAGCAGCGCGGCCGAGATGTCGCCGCTCGCGACGCGTACCGCGAGCGCGCTGTCGACGCCGGCATCGACCAGCACGCGCTGCCGCTCGGACAGCGCTTCCAGATCGTCGGCCGGCAGCAGCGACGGCAGTTGCGGCGCGATGCGCTGCACCGCGTCGCGGCAGCGCGCGATCAATCCGGCGACGCCGCCGTCGGCCACCGCGCCGGACAGCAGATGCCGCAGGAACCACAGCGCCGCGCGCTCCAGCAGCCGCGCGACGTCGACGAACATGCGCGCCTGCACGTCGTCGGCGACGCGGTTGTCGAGCGCGTCGATATCGCGCCACACCGCATCGAGGTCGAACACGTCGCGCGCCATGATGCATGCACGCACGATGTCGCCGGGCTTCGCGTCGGTTTCCTCCATCAGCCGGTGCACGAACGCGCAGCCGACGCGGTTCACGAGCGCGTTCGTCAGATGCGTCGCGAGAATCTCGCGGCGCAGCGGATGGCGGCGCATCGGCTCGCTGAAGCGCTGTTGCAGCGGCTTCGGGAAGTAGTCGACGAGAATCGCGGCCACCAGCGGATCCTCGGGCACGTCGGATTCGAGCAGCGCGTCGTAGAGCCACATCTTGCTGTACGCGAGCAGCACGGCGCGCTCTGGCGACGTGAGGCCGAGCTTCGCGGCCTGCCGCTCGGCGACTTCGTCGTCGGTCGGCAGGAATTCGATCACGCGGTTCAGGCGGCCCGCGCGCTCGAGCCAGCGCATCAGGCGTGCCTCGGCGTCGAGCAATTCGACCGCATGGCGGCCGGCGATCGACAGCGCCTGCGTCTGGTAGTAGTTGTCGCGCAGCACGAGCAGCCCGACTTCGTCGGTCATCTCGGCGAGCAGCGCGTTGCGCTGCTTCTCGGTCATCTCGCCGTCGGATACGACGAGCCCGAGCAGGATCTTGATGTTGACTTCGTGATCCGAACAATCGACGCCGGCCGAGTTGTCGATCGCGTCGGTATTGATGCGGCCGCCGCGCTGCGCGAACTCGATGCGGCCGAACTGCGTGCAGCCGAGGTTGCCGCCTTCGCCGACGACCTTGCAGCGCAGGTCCGCGCCGTTCACGCGTACCGCGTCGTTCGCGCGATCGCCGACTTGCGCGTGCGTTTCGCGCGCGGCCTTCACGTAGGTGCCGATGCCGCCGTTGTACAGCAGGTCGACCGGCGCCTGCAGGATCGCGCGGATCAGCTCGGTGGGCGGCAGCGCGTGCGCGTCGATGCCGAGCGCGGACTGCACGGCCGGCGACAGCGGGATCGTCTTCGCGGTGCGCGGATACACGCCGCCGCCGGGCGAGATCACCGACGTGTCGTAGTCGGCCCAGCTCGAGCGTTCGAGCGCGAACATGCGCTGGCGCTCCGCGAAGCTCGTCGCCGGGTCGGGGTTCGGGTCGAGGAACACGTGCCGATGATCGAACGCGGCGACGAGCCGGATATGCGGCGACAGCAGCATCCCGTTGCCGAACACGTCGCCCGACATGTCGCCGACGCCGACCACGGTGAAATCGGTGGCCTGCGTGTCGACGCCCATCTCGCGGAAGTGCCGCTTCACCGATTCCCACGCGCCGCGCGCGGTGATCGCCATCTTCTTGTGGTCGTAGCCGACCGAGCCGCCGGACGCGAACGCGTCGTCGAGCCAGAAGCCGTATTCGTGCGAGATCGCGTTCGCATAGTCGGAGAAGGTCGCCGTGCCCTTGTCGGCGGCGACGACCAGGTACGGATCGTCGGGGTCGTGGCGCACCACGTCGGGCGGCGGCACGATCGCGTTGCCGGCGAGGTTGTCGGTGAGGTCGAGCAGCCCGCGCAGGAACGTCTGGTAGCATGCGATGCCTTCGCGCATCCAGGCTTCGCGATCGCTCTGCGGCGGCGGGTTCTTCACGACGAAGCCGCCTTTCGAGCCGACCGGCACGATCACGACGTTCTTCACCATCTGCGCCTTCATCAGCCCGAGCACCTCGGTGCGGAAATCCTCGCGGCGATCCGACCAGCGCAGGCCGCCGCGCGCGACGCGCCCGCCGCGCAGGTGCACGCCCTCGACGCGGGGCGAATACACCCAGATCTCGAACATCGGTTTCGGTTCGGGCAGGCCCGGTACCTTCGCCGGATTGAACTTGAACGACAGGTACGGCTTCGATTCGCCGTTCGCGTCGGCGAGGAAGTAGTTCGTGCGCTCGGTCGCGTTGATCACGCCGAGGAACTGGCGCAGAATGCGGTCCTCGTCGAGGTTCGGCACTTGGTCGAGCGCGCCTTCGATCGCCTTCAGCCGCCGTTCGGCCTGCACGTCGCGCGTGTCGCCGATGCGCGGGTCGAAGCGCAGCAGGAACAGCTCGACGAGTTGCCGCGCGATCGCCGGATTGCCGGTCAGCGCGCGTTCGATATACGCGTCGCTGAAGGTCGAGCCGACCTGCCGCAGATATTTCGCATACGCGCGCAGGATCGTCACCTCGCGCGCGCTCAGGTGCGCGCGCAGCACGAGGCGGTTGAAGTCGTCGTTCTCGATCCGGCCGCTCCAGATCCGGTCGAACGCATCCTCGAACAGGCCTTTCACGCGCTCGATGTCGAACTCGGTATCGTCGGCGAGTTCCAGGCCGAAATCGTGTACCCACGCGTGCGCGGCATCCTGCGTCTGGATCCGGTACGGCCGCTCCTCGTCGACGCGCACGCCGAGATGTTCGAGCATCGGCAGGCTGCGCGACAGCGCGATCGGGTCGCCCGCGCGATACACCTTGAAGCGGAACGCGCGCGGCTCGGCCTCGATCGGCCGGTACAGGTTCATCGCGAGTTGGCCCGAGTCCTTCACGCGCTCGATCAGCTCGATGTCGCGCACGGCCGTGCGCGCCGGATAGTCGTCGCGATAGCCGGCCGGGAACGACTCGGCATAGCGCTGCAGCAGGCGGTTGCCTTGTTCTTCGCCGAATGCGTCGAGCAGCGCGTCCGCGAGATCGTCCTGCCAGCGGCGCGTGACCTGCACGAGCCGCGTTTCGAGTTCGCGCGTGTCGACGTCGGGCATCGTGCCCGGTTCCGCATGCACGACGAAGTGAATGCGGGCGAGCGCCGATTCCGACAGCAGCGGCGTGAATTCGACGGTTACGCCGTTATAAGCGTCGACCAGCAGCTTCGCGATGCGGCGGCGCAGGTCGGTGTTGTACTTGTCGCGCGGCACGAACACGAGGCACGACACGAAGCGGTCGAACCGGTCGCGCCGCACGAACAGCCGCGTGCGCTGGTGTTCCTGCAGGCGCAGGATGCCGAGCGCGATGTCGTAGAGCTGGTCTTCGTCGGCCTGGAACAGTTCGTCGCGCGGATAGGTTTCGAGCACCGTCACGAGCGACTTGCCGAGATGCCCTTTCGGCAAAAAGCCCGCGCGCCGCACGATGTTCGCGCACTTGCGGCGCACGATCGGAATATCGGTGTACGAACCGAAATAGGCGGTCGACGTGTAGAGCCCGATGAAGCGGCGCTCGCCGGTGACCTTGCCGTCGGCGCCGACGAGTTTCACGCCGACGTAGTCGAGGTAGCCGGGCCGGTGCACCGTCGCGCGCGAATTCGCCTTGGTCACGAAGATCGGCCATGCGCCGGTGATGATGTCGGCGGCGGCCGGCGGCAGCGGCGTCACGTCGGCGGCGCCGGACGTGCGCAGCGATTCGCGCAGGATGCCGAAGCCCGAGCCCTCGATGCCGCGCAGGCCGAAGCCCGTGCCGTCCGATACGAGCGCGTAGTCGCGCTGACCGAGGAACGTGAAGTGATCGGCGGCCATCCATTCGAGGAACGCGCGCGCCTCGATGTCCTCCGCGGTCGATTCGCGTGCCTTCATCTCCTTGATCGTCGCGCGAGCGATGTCGACGATTTTCGGCCAGTCCTCGACCGACGCGCGCACGTCGCCCAGCACGCGCGCGATGTCCTCGCGCAGCGTGTCGAGCAGCGCGGCGTCGCCGCAGCGGTCGACTTCGAAATGGATGAACGACGCGAGTTGCGACTGGCCGTCGCCGGACGTCGCACCGCCCGCGTCGACGCGCTCGATGCCGCCGCCGGCGCCGCGCCAGATGCGGAACACCGGATGCAGCGCCGAATGCAGCGCGAGCCCGAGACGGTTGATGGCCATCGTCACCGAGTCGACCAGGAACGGCATGTCGTCGTTGACGATCTCGATCACTGTGTGGTCGGAATGCCAGCCGTGCTGCTCGAGGATCGGGTTGTACACGCGCAGGCGTTCGCTGCCGGGCACGAATTTCTGGGCGGTCTGCCAGTGCGCCATCGCGGCGCCGTACAGGTCGGCGATGCTGCGGCTCTGCAGATCGTCGGCATCGACGAAATCGTAGTAATGACGCAGGAAGGGTTCGACGATCCGGAACGTGGCGTCGGGCAGGCGAGCGCGCGCGAATTCGACGACATCGGAGAGCAGGTGTGCGACGACTTCCTCGTTCTTCGCTTCCATGGCGGTCTCCGTCGGGTGGCCATTGGCTGCTGCGTCTGTCCGGCATTATGCGCCGATTGCGTGACAAAGCGATGTGCGGGCGCACAAGGGCGGCGGGCGGAGAAACCCGCATGCAGCGTCTCGTGCGCGCGCCGCAGTGCAGGGTTCAGCGCAGGGCGGGCGGCGCCGACGCGACGCCGCCGTCGGCGTTCAGCGCTCGTCGCTCCACAGCCTCCCGGCCGTCGCCCAGTTCTCCTTCTTCACGTCGGCGAGGATGATGTCGACCGAGCCCGGGTCGCAGCCGAGCGTCTCGCACGTGACACGCGTGATTGCTTCGACGAATGCGCGCTTCTGCTCGAGGGTGCGGCCTTCGAACAGCTGGATATTGAAAGTCGGCATGACACAGGCTCCGGTTGGGATTGAACGATTCGGTCGAGTGCGGATGCGCCGTCAGTCGCGATACGACGGATCGATCCGGTCGAGCCGGCGCAGCAGCGCCGGCCATTCCAGTTCGCCTTCGATCGCGCCGCCGTCGCGCAACTGTTCGGCGGTGCGCTCGGCGACGGCCGGCTCCGGCAGCACGAGCGGCCCGCCGCCGGCCTGCGCGCGCATCTGGATATCGCACGCCTTGATCAGCGTATCCATCAGCACGTAGGCTTCGGCGACGGTCCGGCCGACCGTGAGCGTGCCGTGATTGCGCAGCAGCATCGCGGATTTCGCGCCGAGGCTCGCGGTCAGCCGCGCGCCTTCGGCCGGCGAGAACGCGAGCGCTTCGTAGTCGTGGTACGCGAGATCGCCATGAAAGCGCAGCGCGTGCTGCGACGCCGGCAACAGCCCGTCGCGCTGGATCGACACGGCGATGCCGGCCGTATTGTGCAGGTGCATCACGCAGACGGCATCGGCGCGCGCGGCGTGCACGGCCGCATGCAGCGCGAAGCCGGTCGCGTTGACCGCGTGCTCGCTGTCGCCGATCCGGTTGCCGGCCACGTCGATCTTCACGAGGTTCGATGCGCGAACCTCGTCGAACGTGAGGCCGAACGGGTTGATCAGGAAGTGGCCGGGCTCGCCGGGCACGGTCGCGGACAAATGCGTGTAGATCAGGTCGTCCCAGCCGTTCAGCGCGACGAGCCGGTATGCGGCGGCGAGGTCGACGCGCAGCCGGCGTTCGGCGTCGGAGACCGGACCGTCGGGCTTCACGGCGTCAGGACGGTGTGCGAATGACATCGGGTGCTCCAAGCGTGAGGCGGCGCGCGACGGCTACGGTCGCCCATGCCGCGAGCGCGAAAGGGGCCGTGAACGTGGGGATGCCCGCGCGCATCGCGAGCCACTGGATCAACGCGGCGAGCGCGGCAGCCGCGAGCGCCGCATGCGGGCCGCGCGACATCAGCGCGAGCGCGGCGAGCGTGCCGTTGAAGCCGAGCAGGCCGTCGGCGAACGACGCGGCGCTTGCGCCGAGCGCGGTCAGCAACACGGTCGATACGATCGCGCCGCCAAGTGCGAATGCGGCCGCGCGGCGCGACGCGACGGCGACGCCGGCGACGACCAGCGCGCCGGCCCAGGCGCCTTGCGCGAAGGTGGCCTGAGCAACGCCCGACAGCAGCGCGTCGGTCGCGGAAGCGAACGTCGGCACCGGGGCGGCGGTCGCGCCGTCCGCATGCTGCACCGCGACAGACGGCAGCCACAGCGCGGTGACGATCAGGCACGGGCTCGAATACGGGCACTGGCGCCAGCGGGCGAGCGACGCGCGCATCGCGCGTTGCACGAGCGCCGCGCCGATCGCGACCAGCGGCACCAGCGCGACGGCGGCGAGTTGATGGGGCGCGAACGAGACGGCGATCAGCGCCGCGAGCGCGCCGTTGAAGCCGTGCAGCCCCTGTTCGACGTCGCGGCGTTCGGCGCCGGTCAGCACGGCCGTCATGCTGGCGGCGGCCGAGCCGACCAGCGCCGCGCATGCGAGCCGCAGGTCGTTCAGCGCGAGCGCGGCGAGCAGCAGCGCGCCGGTGAGCGCATTTGCCTGCAGCACGATCTGCCCGATGCCGCGCAGCAGGATGCGCAGGTCGATCGATGGCGAGGCGGGGCGGGCAATAGGCATGATCGCGGCGGAACAGGATGAGCCGCGAGCATAGAACACGCTGCGATGCACCGGAATAGGGAATTCTGGATAGTCAGGATTTGTGCGACGATGCTCCGCAGGGCGAAAACCGGGAGGTGGAAAGATGCGTGAGGTGCGCTGGGCGTCGCTCGAGGGCGACGGAATCGAACATCTGACGTTCGATCGGAGTGAATCCGGCATCGTCGTCGAAAGCGCGGTGGTCGGCCAGCGGTACGGCCGTGCGTACGGGCTCGCGTATCGCGTCGAGTGCGATCCGCAATGGCGGGTGAAGTACGCGGTGCTCAAGGTGATGGGCGGTGGCACGCTCGAACTGCGCGGCGACGGGGCCGGGCACTGGCGCGACGGTTCAGGCCGCGAACTGCACGAGCTGGACGGCTGCATCGATATCGACATCGCCGCGACGCCGTTCACGAATTCGCTGCCGATCGGCCGCCTGGGGCTCGCGCGCGGCGAGCGGCGGCCGATCGACGTCGCATACATCTCGACGCCGGATCTGAAAGTCACGCCGGTCAAGCAGGCTTATGCGTGCATCGTACCGGGCCGCCGCTACCGCTACGAAGGGATCTTCCGGAATTTCACCGCGGAGATGGACATCGACGACGATGGGCTCGTGATCGACTACGAAACGCTGTTCAAGCGTCTGCCGCCGCTGCGCTGAACTGCGGCTTCCGTTCGCGTGGCCGGCGCCGCCGTTGGTGCCGCCGCCAGCGCCGCGGCGACCGCGGGCCGTTCATGCGCGGCCGCGAACCGGTCGATCCGCGACGCGATCAGGTCCGGATGACGCAGCACGATCCAGTGCGTGCCGTCGATTTCCTCACGCACGTGCTCGCCGAGCCAGCGGTCGAGGTCGACCGACATTTCGGGCGTCACGTAGCGGTCGCGCACCGGCACCAGGATCTGCACCGGCGCCTGCGCGTACCGCTCACGCGGCTTGCGGGCCCGTGCAAGGAAGTTCGCGCGGTACATCCGCATCCCGTTCAGCGCGTTCTTCAGTTGCGCGGGATCGCGCTCGGCGCGCACGCGTTCGGTGAGCTGCAGCCAGCGCGGCCACAGCGCGGCACCGCCGAGCCGCCATGCCAGCGACGGCACGAGCGGCAGATGGAAGAACGCGATGTACCAAGATTTCAGGCTCTGCCTGAGCCGCATCTTCGCGCGGAACACGTGATCGAGGCACGGGCCGGAGATCGACGTGTACGACGCGATGCGGCCGCGGAACGCGGGGTCGGTCACGGCCTCCCAGCACTGGATCGAGCCCCAGTCGTGGCCGACCAGGTGGAACGGCCGGCCGCCGCAGGTTGCGTCGGCGACCGCCTTCAGGTCGCCGGCGAGCCGTTCGAGCGTGTAGTCGGCGCGGCGGCGCGGCGCATCGGATGCGCCGGCGCCGCGCACGTCGTACGCGATCACGCGGTAGCGCTTCGCGAGCCGCGCGCGGATCGGCGCCCACACGGTCGCCGAGTCCGGGTAGCCATGCACGAGGATCAGCGGCGGCGCGCGACGCGACCCGCTGACGTAGACGGCGAGTTTCACGTCGCCGGACCGGACGGTCAGCATCTCGTGAGCGCGCGCCATCGCGTCATGCCTGCACCGCCGAATGCAGCGGCACGCGGCGCGGGGCGGCTTGCGCCGCATAGCGCGCGTTGGTCGCGTCGATGTTATCGAGCAGCGTGTCGAGCTCCTGCAGATACTGATGGTTGTCGTGATCCCACGGGTGGAAGCCCGGGCGGAAGTAGTCGAGCCATTCGCGCGCGATGCTCGGGAACACGCCGTTCTTCGGGCTGTACAGGTACTTCACGAGGCGCCACATGCCGCCGAACTTGCCGTGTTCGCGACGGTGCGCGCGCATCAGTCGCACGTGGAAGTCGAACACGATGGCCCAGAAGAATACCGTCGTCGTCAGCATCGTGCCGGTGCGCAGCAGGTAGCTGCCGACGCCCGGCTTCATCACGGTGCGCCACACGTCGTAGGACACCGCCTTGTGCTCGGTTTCCTCCATCGCGTGCCACATCCACATCTGCTGGTAGCCCTCGACCGAGCCGTCGATCCGGTGCTCGTGGCCCGACAGCAACTGGTTCGCGAGGATCGCCGTGTAGTGTTCGAGCGCGATCGTGATCGCCAGCTGCATCGAGTGCGGCAGCACCTTCTTGAACCAGCCGAGGATCGTCCACAGGCGCTTGTCGAGCTTGTGCGCGGGCAGGCCGGCGGCCTGCAGCAGGTCGTTGTATTCGATGTGCTCGCGCGTGTGCATCGCTTCCTGACCGATGAAGCCGATCACCTGCTTCTTCAGCTCGGGATCCTCGATCCGGTCGCGGTAGTTGCGCACCGAATCCATGAAGAAGCGCTCGCCGGCCGGGAACAGCAGCGACAGCGCATTCATGAAGTGCGTGACCGGCACGCCCTGCACATGCCAGTCCTTCGCGCGTTCGGGTGGCAGCGCGAATCGGATGTCGCGCCGCACGGGCATCATGTTCGGTGTCGTCATGATTGTTCTCCCTGATTGCCTGCATTGTTGTAGGTGGCGTGCACCGGCGCCGGCGTGCCGCGTGCGGCACGGCGGGCTTTCGCGGCCTCGCGGCGCGTCGCGAGCACGACGAGCGTCTGGTACGCGGCCGGCAGGATGCGCGCCATCCAGTCCGCGCCTTTCGCGTCGCGGCCGATCAGCACGCGGCGCTTGTTCTTGCGCACGCCGGCGAGGATCGTGCGCGCGGCGTCGTCGGCGGTCGTGATGAAGAACTTCTCGAAGCTGTCCTTGCCTTGCTGTTCGCTCTCGACGATGAAGCCGACCATGTTCTTCGCGACGCGGCTCGACTGCGCGATGTTGGTGCGGATGCCGCCCGGATGCACGCAGGTGGCCGACACGCCGCACTTCATCATGTCGAGTTCCTGACGCAGCGATTCGGTGAAGCCGCGCACCGCGAACTTGGTCGCGTTGTAGCCGCTCATGCCCGGCTGCGCGAAGATCCCGAAGATGCTCGACGTGTTGATCACGTGGCCGTCGCCCGATGCCTTCAGGTGCGGCAGAAACGCCTTCGTGCCGTGCACGACGCCCCAGAAGTTGATGTTGACGATCCACTCGAGATCGCCGTAGTCCATGCCTTCGATCGTGCTCGACAGCGCGACGCCCGCGTTGTTGAAGATCAGGTTTACCTTGCCGTGCTCTTTCGCGGTGTCGTCGGCCCACGCGAACATCGCGTCGCGATCGCCGACGTCGAGCACGCGTGTCGATACGCGCACGTTCGGCGCGATCGCGCGGACGATCCGTTCGGTTTCGGCGAGGCCGACGCCGTTCTTGTCGGCGAGCGACACGTGGCAGCCGGCCTGCGCGAGCTGGATCGCCAGCGCGCGGCCCATGCCCGAGCCGGCGCCCGTGATCGCGGCGACCTTGTTGGCGAAATCTCTCATGTCGATGGCTCCTTGTCTGGCTCAGGCCGCTTCGGCGGACGTGGAAGCGGAAGCGGCCGGCGCGGCGGCGGGCCGCGCGGTCGTGTCGTGCGGCGCGCGATACGCGTGGTAATCGGCGATCGAGAACTGCGCTGTGGCCTGGCGGAAGCGCCACGTGAAGCCCGGCCACAGCGTCGTGTTCTTGCCGGTGCGCGGGTCGAGGTACCAGCTCTTGCAGCCGCCCGTCGACCAGATCGCCTTCTTGAGCTTGCCCTGCAGGTCGTCGTTGTACTGCGCCTCGACGAGCGGTCGCACCTCGATCGCCTCCGCGCGTTCGCGGCGCATCGCCTGCAGCGCGCCGAGGATGTATTCGATCTGCGACTCGATCATGAACACCATCGAGTTGTGGCCGAGGCCCGTGTTCGGGCCGACGATCATGAAGAAGTTCGGGTAGCCGGGCAGCGTCGTGCCGAGATACGCGTGCGCGCCGTCGCGCCACGCATCGACGATGTCGAGGCCGCCGCGGCCGATGATCGCGCCGCGCGGATACGGGTCGGCCACCTGGAAGCCGGTGCCGTAGATCAGGCAGTCGACTTCATGACGCTTGCCGTCGGTCGTCACGACCGCGTCGGCTTCGATGCGATCGATGCCGGTCGTGATCACGTCGACGTTCTTGCGCGACAGCGCCGGGTAGTAGTCGCTCGAGATCAGCACGCGCTTGCAGCCGAGCGTGTAGTTCGGTGTGACGGCCTTGCGCAGTTCCGGATCGGGAATCTGCTTGCGGATGTGACGCAGCGCGAGTTTCTGCACGTTCTTCATCAGCGACGGATGGATCGCGAAGCCGAGCACGCGCGATTCGAGCATCCAGTAGATACCGCCGCGCACGGCCTTCTGCGTGACCGGCAGCGTGCGGAACAGCCACTTCTCGAAACGCGTCAGGTTGCGGTCGGGTTTCGGCATGATCCACGGCGGCGTGCGCTGGAACAGCGCGAGCGATTTCACGCGCGGCGCGATCTGCGGCACGAACTGGATCGCGCTCGCGCCGGTGCCGATCACCGCGACGCGCTTGCCTTCGAGCGGGTAGTCGTGATCCCACTGCTGCGAATGGAACGCGCGGCCCTTGAAGGTTTCGACACCGGGAATCGCCGGCAGCGCGGCGCGCGACAGCCCGCCCATTCCCGACACCAGCACGCGCGCCGACAGCCGCTTGCCGTTCGCGAACGTGAGGCGCCAGCGTTGCGCGGCTTCGTCGTACTCGGCGCGCTGCAACTCGTGATTCAGTCGCAGGTGCGGGCCGACGTCGAAGCGCTGCACGCAGTCTTCCAGATACGCGCGGATCTCCGGCTGCGGCGCGAACATGCGCGTCCAGCGCGGGTTCGGCGCGAACGAGAACGAATAGACGTGCGATTGCACGTCGCATGCACACCCGGGGTAATGATTGTCGCGCCACGTGCCGCCGACCGACGCCGCCTTCTCGAGGACGACGAAGTCGGTCACGCCGGTTTGTTTCAGGCGGATCGCCATCCCGAGGCCGGCGAAGCCGGTGCCGATGATGGCGATGTCGATGGCTTCGTCCAGGCCGTCATGGCCGGGCGGGCCGAAAGGCAACGTGCGAGCATTCATCCGGGTGTCTCCGATCTGGCTCATTTTTTAATGTTACATTGGTTGATGTAACGATAGTGGGTGAACCCGGAAACCGCAAGAGGCTAGAAGCGACGCTCTAAGGGCCGGAAACCAAGCGGGGAAAGGCTGAGCGGGGTTTGGAACGGTCCCGTCTCCGCCGTGCGGGATGCGCGGAAAGGGCCGTCGGCACGGCGGGAGAGGGAAGAGGCAGGATCGCCGGCGCGCGACGGCCTGTTTGAAACGGTATCAGGGACGGATCGGTCGGGCGGACATCTCATGGAAAACCCCGGCCACGATCGTGACCTGCGCGAGCGCATAGAGGCCCCAGATCAGATAGTCGATGCCGGGAAAACCGCCGAGGAACCGGCCGACGCCGATCAGCGTGTCCGAGCCGACGAAGATCAGGCTGCCGATCGCGACCAGCGGGCCGTGCGTGCGTGCGGCAAGCGCGAAGCTCGCCATCGCGCACAGCACGAGCATGTAGACGGCGACCGGCGCCAGCAGCTCGCCGAGGTGCGGGAAGAACGCGACGTAGAACGCCGGCGCGGCGATCCATAGCACGACGAGCGCAACGATGCGCCAGCCATGCGGCCGCGTGCGCCACCGGAAGAAGATCGCGCAATAACACAGGTGCGTGAGCAGGAACGCGCCGAGGCCGAGCACGAACGACAGCGGCCAGTCGGGCAGCGCGAGCAGCACGTCGCCGAGCACGGCCGTCGCGAGTGCCGCGCACAGCCACGTGCGTTCGCGCGGCGCGTCGCAGGTGCTGCCCGCCGCGAGCAGCAGGATGCCCATCGCGGCCTTCGCGGCGGCCTGGCCCGGATAGGGCGCGGCGGCGAGCGACAGCCCGTACAGCAGTGCTGCGGCGATGGCGAGCGGCCAGAGCCGGCGGTACGTGGCGGGAAGCGTGGTGGTCAAGGCGGGTGTCTCCGGTTTGTTGTTGTCTGCGGTGGACGGCGCGCCGTCGACAGCGCGGCTGCCGGCCATTATCCGGAAGAACGGGGGCGCGAAAACCGGCGAATCCTTCTAGGAAACGATCGCGACCGGCGCCGCCGCCGCCGGACTTTTTTCGCGCGTTGCCCCGGCTGAACCGGGGCAACGGTTCCGATTCGGCTTGCTACGATCGCCTCGGTATTACTGTTGTCGTTGTCGATGTCCCGCCTCGCTTCGCGAACGGATGCGCGAGCCGGTACATGCCCGATGAATCCCCGCCGTGCCCGGCCCGCGCGCTCAGTCGACGCGGGACGGCCCGGCCACCACGAAAACAGGTCCGACCATGACCGAACTTCTCCACGGCGACGGCGCGATCCGTCGCACGACGCCGTACGGCTCGTCGATCGAAAACACCTACGCGGGCGTGCTGTCGTTCATGCGCCGCAACTACTCGCGCGCGCTCGACGGCGTCGACGTCGCGATTTCCGGCGTCCCGCTCGACCTCGCGACGACCTATCGCTCCGGTGCGCGGCTCGGGCCGGCCGCGATCCGCGCGGCGAGCGTGCAACTCGCGGAGCTCAATCCGTATCCGTGGGGCTTCGATCCGTTCGACGATCTCGCGGCCGTCGACTACGGCGACTGCTGGTTCGATGCGCACAACCCGCTGTCGATCAAGCCGGCGATCGTCGAGCACGCGCGCACGATTCTGCGCTCGGGCGCGAAGATGCTGACGCTCGGCGGCGACCACTACATCACGTATCCATTGCTGGTCGCGCACGCGGAGCGCTACGGCAAGCCGCTGTCGCTGATTCATTTCGACGCGCACTGCGATACGTGGGCCGACGACGATCCCGACAGCCTCAATCACGGGACGATGTTCTACAAGGCGGCAAAGGAAGGGCTGATCGATCCCGCGACGTCGGTGCAGGTCGGCATCCGCACGTGGAACGACGACTTTCTCGGGATCGAGCGGCTCGATGCCGCGTGGGTGCATGACCATGGTCCGCGGGCGGCGGTCGCGCGGATCGTCGAGATCGTCGGCGCGCGGCCTGCGTATCTGACGTTCGATATCGATTGCCTCGATCCGGCGTTCGCGCCGGGGACGGGGACGCCGGTCGCGGGCGGGTTGTCGTCAGCACAGGCGCTGGCGATCGTGCGGGCGCTCGGGGCGGTGAATCTGGTCGGGGCGGACGTGGTGGAGGTGGCGCCCGCGTACGATCACGCGGACATCACGGCGATCGCGGCCGCACATGTGGCTTGCGATCTGCTGTGCCTGTGGCGGCAGAAGAAGATGGCGGAAGCGTTGCGTTGAGCGCGTGCCGAGCGGGACACGAAAGCGGCCGTAGGGCAGCGCGCCCGGCCGGCCTGCTGACGGATGGGGCCGCGAGCGTTACTTCGCCGCCAGCGCACTCGCCACGCTTTTGTCGACCCAGGCATTCCCGGCCACGCTCAGCTTCTGCGGAATCAGCTTCGCCGCGTAGAACGCATCGGCAACACCTTGCTGCGCGGCGACGATGCGCTCGTCGATCGGCACCGCACCGAACGGCACCCGCTTGATCCACGTCTCGACGAGCGCCTCGGGCAACCCGACCTTCGGCGCCAGCAGCGCGGCCGTGTCGGCCGGATGCCCGTTGACCCACTGGCCCGTTTCGCGCGCCTGTTTCAGGATCGCGCCGACCACGTCGGGATGCCGTTGCGCGAAACTCCGCGTCGCTTCGTAGAAGTTGTTGGTCGCCGCGAGCCCCGTGTAGTCGGACAGCGTGCGCACCTTCAGCGCGTTTTGCGCGGCCGCGTAGTACGGATCCCACACGGCCCACGCATCGACATTGCCGCTTTCGAACGCGGCGCGCGCATCTGCCGGAGCGAGATATACCGGATGGATTTCGTCGTAGCGCACGCCGGCTTTCTTCAGCGCCTCGAGCAGCAGGTAGTTCGCGCTCGAGCCTTTCTGCAGCGCGACCTTCTTGCCGCGCAGGCCGGCCACCGTCCGGATCGGCGAATCGCTCTTCACGAACACCGCTTCATTGTGCGGCGCAGGCGGTTCCGCGCCGACATAGACGAACTGCACGCCGGCCGCCTGCGCGAACACGGGCGGCGGCGCACCCGTGTAGCCGAAGTCGATGCTGTTCGCGTTCAGCGCTTCGAGCAGTTGCGGGCCGGCCGGGAATTCGAACCATTGAACGTCATAGCCGAGCGGCTTGAGCCGTGCTTCGAGCGCGCCCTGCGCCTTGACGATCGACAGCAGGCCGGCCTTTTGATAACCGATCCGCACGATCTTGTCGGCGCCGCCTTGCGCGAATGCCGACGCGGCGGACAGGGCAACGAGCGAGACCGCGGTGGCGCGGGTGATCCAGCGGGTGAAACGAATCATCGAATGAACTCCATGCGAGGCATCTTCGGAGAGCGGCCGGCGCCGCTCGGTTGGAAGAATCGTCGCATGGGCGATTGCGCCCGCAAACGAAGCATTGCCGATATGGATATGACGGCGGCGGCCCTATGCTTTGGCGTCGTGGCCTGCCGGGGCGGCCACCCGCCGGTTTTGATGACCGTCTGCGCTGATATCGACAGTAGCGCGGCCTTTAACCGCGCGTATCGACCCAGTTGCGTGCCCAGCGTGCCGAATGCGCGAGCGCTTGCGCTTCGCTCGCGAAGTAGTCGAGCGAATAGAACTGGTAGCGGCCTTCGTCGTGCGCGCTATCGGTGCGTTCGAGCAGCAGGTTGGATGAAAAACTCCCGTCGGGCAGGCGATGCGCCGAGGGGTGGACGGCATAGCCGTTGTACTGTTGAATTCGTTGGTTGTGCATTTTAATTTTAATGATGATCGAGTGCGCGCGTGCCGTGCTGAATGCGCACGGGTACGCCGATTCAACGCCATTGCGAGCGGAATCTGACGCAGTCGGAAAGCGAAAATAAGGCGTTGCGGCCGGAGGGGGGATGAAGTGCAACGAGACGTGTGGCGCCTGGCAAGCTGCTCATCGAGCAGAGGCAGCTCAAGCCGATCGCGCCAACTTTGGGAGACGAAGCTCCGTGGGGATGTCGCTGCGACCCGGCGTCCGTCGCGGACGCCGGGCCCTTCAAACGTTACAGCGGCTTGATGTTGGCCGCTTGCAGACCCTTCGGGCCCTGCTTCGTTTCGAAGCTCACTTTTTGGTTTTCAGCCAGCGTCTTGAAGCCGTCGGCACGAATTTCGGAGAAGTGAGCGAACAGGTCGTCGCCGCCGTTGTCCGGCGTGATGAAGCCAAAGCCTTTGCTGTCGTTGAACCACTTGACGATACCGGTATCCATGAAGATTCCTTGAGAAAAAAATAGAGATTTGCTCTGTTGAAGAGCGCGTGAAGCGTCAAGGAGGGAGAGGACAACGAATACCGCTGGGGAGGAGCGAGCAATTGATGAACAGCAATCGGACTTCTTGGACTTCGACGCATACACTAACCGCCGGACGGGCTCGCGTCAACCGATAACTTGTAACTGTGCCGCGGCCGCGTGGTTGCCGTGCGTGGGGCGATGTGGCGCCGCCTGGCTGAAACGGGGGCCGAGCGGCGCTCCTGGCCATTCGCCGACCCATGCGAGCCGCGGTTGCCGCCGGCAATGGCCGTCGGCGTTGCCGCGAACCGGCTACGCGCGCGTCGTGGCGACATGCCGGCGCATGCATGATGGCCGCGCGCCTATGCGTTGTCGCCGTCGCCTTGCGTATCGCTCGTACCGGACTGCCGCGCCGCTTCGTCGCTGAGCTTCTTGTCGAGAATCGTCGCGACCCGGCCGCCGAGATACGCGCCCGCCGCGGTTTCGAGCGCGCGGTTCGTCTCGCCTTCGACGAACACGGCCGCGAGCGGGCGCAGCCGCCAGATCGCGTCGACCAGTTCGGGGACGTCGGTGGCCGGCGGCAACGTGCCGGCGTCGTAGCGGTCGAGCCGCTTCACGACGAGATCGACGAGCAGCCGCGCGATCGCGTCGAAATGCGGCCGCGCGAGGCTGATCACGTCGAGCAGCTCGCGCGGCGGAATGCCTTCCTTCGTCATCGCGGCCGCCGCCTCGAGCAGCGCGGGGCTTTTCGCGACGAACGACAGGCCGCGCCGTTCGAGCAGCCCGAGCTCGGTCACGCGCGACAGTTGCGTGGTCGCCTGCGGGCCGAACATCTGCGCGAGTTGCGCGAGCGAATAGGTTTTCGGCAGCTCGTGCGACCAGCGGCCGCCGATCGCGTTTTCGAGACCGAGGATCGAGCGCAGGTCGTGGCCTTCGTCGATCGCCTTGATCAGGTCCTGGATGTTCGACAGCGTATAGCCGCGCGCGAGCAGATGGTTGATCAGCTTCAGGCGCGCGACGTGCGTGTCGTCGTAGATGCCGACGCGCCCGCGTTTCTCCGGCGGCGCGAGCAGCCCGCGATCCTGGTACGCGCGGACGTTGCGCACGGTGGTGTCGGACACGCGCGCGAGTTCGTCGACCGTGTACTCGTTGCGGGAATCCGGCGCGGCCTCGTCGGGCGTGGAAGAAGTCTGTTTTGACATGCGGCCATTTTAGCGCGCCGCGGCAGGCTCGGGCGAGGCGGGGCGCGTGTTCGCGCCGTCGCCGAGCGGGCGCTGCATCAGCGCGGTGTCGATCCAGCGGCCGTGCTTGAAACCGACCGCTTTCAGCTGGCCGGCCGGTTCGAAGCCGAATGCGCGATGCAGCGACGTCGAGCCGCCGGTGCCGCCGTCGGCGATTACCGCGATCATCTGCCGCCACGGGCCGCCTTCGCAGCGCGCGATCAGCGCCGCCAGCAACGCGCGGCCGATGCCTCGCCCGCGTTGCGCATCGTCGATGTAGATCGAATCCTCGATCGTGAAGCGGTACGCGCTGCGCGTGCGATAGGGCGTCGCATACGCGTAGCCGGCGATGCGGCCGTCGCATTCCGCGACGAGATAGGGCAGCCCGTGACGCAGCACCGCGTCGCGGCGGCCGCGCAGTTCGTCGACGTCGGGTGGCGTCTCCTCGAACGACGCGACGCTGTGGCGCACATGGTGTGCGTAGATCGCGTGAATGGCGGCGAGATCGGCATCGGTCGCGTCGCGGACGACGCAGGCGGCTGGCGTGGCGGACATGGCAAGGGGCGTGGATGCGGGCAAACCCTGACTATGCGGGCAATTGCGCGGCGCGTAAAGCGGCGGTGGAGGCCGGGCGTCGCGCATCGTCGCGTTCAGTTCGGCAGCCGCTTGCGCTGCGTGTCGCGCGGCAGCTCGTTGAAGCGGGCGAAGTAGTAGCCCGAAAAACGGCCGAGATGGCCGAAACCGAACGTCAGCGCCGTATCGGTAATGCTGGCCATCGGGTCGGTCAGCAACTGCGCGCGGGCGGCGTCGAGCCGGATGTTGCGCAGCAGTTCCATCGGGGTTGCGCCGTGGTAGCGGCGGCACAGCACGTTCAGCGTCCGGAAGCTGACGCCGGCCGCCCTGGCGAGATCCTCGAGCGAGATGGGTGCGCAGAGTCGCGCATGGATGAATTCGAGGAGCGCGTCCATTTGCCGGATGCCGCCTCCGGATCCGGATGGCCCCGGAAGATCGCACGCTTCCGGTGAAGCGAGGGCATGCGCGGTTGTCGGCGATGGCGGGCAATGTACGAGCAGGAATAGTGCGAGGCTGCGTTCGAAGTGGTCGCGCCACTCGGCCCGGATGCCGCCGTCGCCGGTCACCGCGAGGACGTTGAGCAGCGACTGTGCGATCAGGTCCCATTGCGAGGCCAGTGCGGGCGGCAACAGAAATCCCGGCACGAGGCCGGGCCTTCCGTCGTCGGGCGGGCAGCCGGAAACCGCGTGCAGCAGCGCGTCGGGGACCTTGACGATCAGTTGCAGGGTGCCGGGCCGCCAGCGCAGGTGGACGCGCGTCCTGGGCGCGAGCACGGCGGTGCGTCCTTCGAGCACGTCCATCACATGCCCGTCGCACTCGATTTCGGCACCGCCCGCGAGCGACGTGTGGACGAGCGAAAAACCGTCGAACGGGCGCGGCGCGACCTCGACTTCGGCGCCGTATTGCAGCGCGTAGACGCTCAAACGATTCAGTCGCCCCTTGAAAAGGGCGGCGTCGGCGACGCCGTGCTTCCAGCGCAGCACATGCTCGGCCAGCTCCGCCGAGACCTGCTCGTGCGCATCCGTGCGGGATCCGGATCGGAACAGGCAATTCCGGTACAACGCGGACATCACGTCCGCATTCGGCGTGAGGGGCATGGGGCGTCTCCTGTGCGGCATTTCCGTACAGCGCATCCGGCTGGCCGCGGATGCGCGTCGTGCCGCATCGGTTTCTCTTGCGTGCGCGAAATCTCCTGGACGGATGATATTGACCTTCGTCAGGCTTGTCCAAAGTATCGCGAGGGTTTGCAAGAATCGGATAGTCCTGTTCCCCGCCCAGGAAAAATCCGGATAGCGCGCGGCACGAGAAAAAACGGATTGAATTCGTGCACGGCCTGCAAATTCCGGATAGTGGGAATCATTGTGGCTTCCTACACTGCGCCGACGCGTGCTGGAGGGCCGTGCATCTCGCCACGTAACTTCGGACAACTACTAAATATGCAGGCCGAGCGATCGTACTGATTCGAAGCCTCCCCCTGAAAAAAGAAGGAATTCCATGCGTCAAATCAACCTGCAGGCGCTCTCGGACGATGCGCGGCTGGGTCCGCTGCACGGCGTCGTGCTGTTCTGGTGCGCGCTGATCATCGTGTTCGACGGCTACGATCTCGCGGTGGCAGGCATCGCGCTGCCGGCGATCATGAAGGACATGGGCGTCAGCCCCGCGCATGCCGGCTTCATGGTGAGTTCGGCGCTGTTCGGCATGATGTTCGGCAACATCGTGTTCGGAACCGTCGCCGAGCGGATCGGGCGCCGCCGCGCCATCGCGGCCTGCCTGACGCTGTTCAGCGTCTTTACCGCGGCGGCCGGGCTGGCGCCGACGCCCGCGCTGTTCGGCGCTGCCCGCTTCGTGGCGGGCATCGGCATCGGCGGCGTGATGCCGAACGTGATTGCCCACATGACCGAGTACGCGCCGCGCCGCGTGCGCAGCACGCTGGTGACGCTGATGTTCAGCGGTTATTCGGTGGGCGGCATGCTGGCGGCCGTGATGGGCAAGGGAATGATCGAGGCGTACGGATGGCGGTCGGTGTTCGTCGCCGCGGGCGCGCCGGTGCTGCTCGTCCCGCTGTTCGTGAAATGGATGCCGGAATCGATGTCGTTCCTGGTACGGCGCGGCAGGACGGGCGAACTCGCGCGCATCGCGAGCCGGCTCGATCCCGCGTACCGGCCTCTGCCGGACGACCGCCATGTGTTCCCGCGCGAGAGCCAGGCTGGCAACACGCCGGTTCGCCGTCTGTTCGACGACGGTCGCGGGTTCAGCACGATCATGTTCTGGATCGCCTGCTTCATGTGCCTGTTCATGGTGTACGCGCTCAGTTCGTGGCTGACCCGGCTGATGGCGGGGGCGGGCTACAGCCTCGGTTCCGCGTTGACGTTCGTGCTGGTGCTGAACGCCGGCGCGATGGTCGGCGCGATCGGCGGCGGCTGGCTGGCCGATCGCTTTCCGATCAAGACGGTGCTCGTTTCGATGTATCTGCTCGCCGCGGTGTCGATCACGCTGCTCGGCTACAGGATGCCGACCGCGCTGCTGTTCGTGCTGGTCGGGCTGGCTGGCGCGTCGACCATCGGCACGCAGATCGTCAACTGCGCGTATGCGGGGCAGTTCTATCCGATCGCGATCCGCTCGACCGGCATCGGCTGGACGCTGGGCATCGGCCGCGGCGGCGCGATCCTCGCGCCGATCGTGATCGGCGTGCTGGTGGGCATCGATCTGCCGCTGGAGCAGAACTTCATGGCGATCGGGTTGCCAGCGCTGGCGGCGGCGCTCGCGGTCGGCCTGATCGATCATCGACGCTCGGCTTCGCATCGCGACCGTGCGGGCGGTGCCGGCGAACCGCAGCAGGCACCTGCCCGGCAATCCTGAGCAGCGGTTACGACGGCCGGGGCGTCAGAGCCGCCCGTCGGCCGCGTGCACCGCATCGGCGATCGCATCCGCGACGCGCTGCACGCGCGGCGACCGGCGCACGTCCGGGTGGACGACGAGCCAGATTTCGCGCTCGATGTCGCAGCGCGGCGCGGCCGTGAGCTCGACGAGCGCCGTGGCGGCGCGGGCGGTTTTGTCGACGTGGGTGTCGGCCGCGTCTTGCGGTCCGCCGGTGTCGGGTTCGCCGGGCGACCGGGGCGCCGCCGGCAAGGCGTCGAACGCCGGATCGTCGAGCAGGAAGCGCGGCAACAACGCGATGCCCGCGCCGGCGAGGCACGCGCGGTGCAGTGCGGCCAGATCGTTGGCGATAAACGCGAAGCGGCGTCCGGCCGCGAAGCGTTCGAGCCATTGCTGCTGCGGCATCTGCGCGAGCGCGCCGTCGTAGCCGAGAAACGTCCACGTGTCGGGCGGCGCGGCGGCCCAGTCCGGCGCCGAGCACAGCGCGAAGCGCATCGTGCCGAGCCGGCGCGCGGCGAGCCCCGGTTCGCTCGGCCGCGACAGCCGCACCGCGAGATCGGCTTCGCGCGCATACAGGTTCGCTGCGTGCATCTCGCCCATCAGGTCGATCCGCAATGTGGGCCACGCACGTTGCGCGCGGGCCAGGCGTGGCGCGAGGAAGTGGCTCGCGAATACCGGCGACGCCGACACGCGCACCACACCGTCGAGCGCCGCGGCCCCCTGCGCCGCGCGCGCGAACGCGTGCGCGTCGGCTTCGAGGCGCGCGGCGTGCTCGGCCAAGTGCAGCCCTTCGTCGGTGAGCGGCCAGCCGCGCGGCAGCCGGTCGAACAGCCGGATCCCGAGCGCCCACTCGAGCGCGTCGATGCGCCGCGCGACCGTCGAATGCTGGACCTGCAGCGCCCGCGCCGCGGCTGACAGGCTGCCGCCGCGCAGCACCGCAAGGAAGTAGCGGATATCGTCCCAGCTCATCGGCGGCGCAGGCGTGGCGGCGGAATCGTGATCGGTCGAATTTTGCACAGTAAATGGGCGTTCAGCGTGAATTCCGTTCGATTATGCACGATGGGATGATCGTGTCACTTCATTCGACAGCGAGGAACGTCATGACCCAAACAGCCAACGCCATCCGGATCGGCATCGACCGTTACGGCGACGCCGGCGTGCTACGCCGCGTCGATGCGCCTGTCGCGCCGCCCGGCGCCGGCGAAGTGCGGATTCGACAGACCGCGATCGGCGTGAACTTCGTCGACATCTATTTCAGGACGGGCGCGCACGCGTTGCCCGCGCTGCCGGAGGCGCTCGGCGTCGAGGCAGCCGGCGTGATCGATGCGGTTGGCCCGGGTGTGACGGAGCTCGTGCCCGGCCAGCGCGTCGCGTATGCCGGCATGCCGACCGGCAGCTATGCGAGCCTGCGCACGATGCCGGCCGGGCGCGTGCTGCCGATTCCCGACGGGCTGAGCGACGAAGCCGCCGCCGCCGGGCTGCTGAAGGGCATCACCGTCTACATGCTGATGCATCGCGTCCGGCAGGTCGGCGCCGGCGATACGGTGCTCGTGCATGCGGCGGCCGGCGGCGTCGGGCTGCTGGCGACGCAATGGGCGCATGCGCTCGGCGCGCGCGTGATCGGCACGGTCGGATCGGCCGCGAAAGCCGCGCTCGTGCGCACGCACGGCGCCGAAGCGGTGATCGATTATCGCGAGGAAGACTTTGTCGCGGGCGCGCGTGCGTTCGGCGGCGGTGCGGGCGTCGACTATGCGATCGACGGGATCGGCGGCGACGTGCTGACCCGCACGCTGGGGGCGATTCGTCCGTTCGGCATGGTCGCGAGTATCGGGCAGGTGGCGGCGATGGGCGCGCGGCAGACGTTCGATCTCGACGAACTCGGGCCGGCCCGTTCGATCGCGCTGGCGCGGCCGAGCGTGCTCGGTTTCATCGCGCGCGACGTCGGCGCGTATCGGGACGCCGCACGTGCGACGCTCGACCGGCTGGCGGGCGGGATGCACGTCGAGATCGGCGCGCGGCTGCCGCTCGAGCAGGCGGCCGATGCGCACCGGTTGCTGGAGTCGCGCGCGACGACGGGCGGTGTCGTGCTGCTGGCGTGACGGCGGGCGCGGACGGGGCGAGTCGCGGTTCGACGGTCGCGCCGCGAGGAGCCGACCGCTCGGTGGTGCTGGCGCTGCGGCGCATCCTCGACGAACCATGCGAGCACGAGCACGCCGACCGCCGACCGCCGACCGCCGACCGCCGCGGCCGCCGGATACACGACGTGCGGCGAGCCGGCGAATGCGTCGACGTGCGCGTCGCGCACCGGGTCCGGTAACCGGTGCACGGCGGCCAGGCCGAGCGCAGGGGGCCGCGCCGTGCCGGCCGGCAGCGCGTGCATCATCCGCGACTGCAGCCTGTGCGACAACAGCGCGCCGAACCCGGCGACGCCGAGCAAGCCGCCGATCGAACGGAACAGCGTCGCGCCCGATGGAGATTGCCGGCCCGAAAAATTGACGACGATCAGCCGCGAAGCAGGGGCGGACTCAAGTTTTTTGCAGGCACACCGTAATACAGAGGGCCGCGGACCGATTGCCGCGGCATTTTTTCTCGCTCACGTGCCGTCATGAACCTGAACGCCCTGTTTTCCCGTTTCTCGATCCGTACGCGGATTTTCTCCACGCTCGGTCTCGTCGCCGCGCTGCTCGTCGTGTCGGGGCTGATCGGCCTTGCGGGCATGCAGAGCTCGAATCGCGCCCTCGACGAGGCCTATACGCGGCAACTGGCGGCGAAGACCGCGCTGTCCGCGGCGAGCCTGAACCTGACGATCGTGCGCACGACGCTCGACCGTGCGCTGCTGCATCCGGAAGCGACGGAGGTGCCCGATCTCGTCAAGAAGGCCGAAGGTTATTTGGCGAAGGCCGACACGGCGTGGCGCAGCTACGCGGCGATGCCGCACGGCGACGACGAAGGCCCGCTCGCGAGCCGCCTCGATGCCGCGCGTCAGGCGCTGATCGGACAGGCACTGAAGCCGATGATCGATGCGATCCGCGACGGGCGGCGCGACGAAGCCGACCGGTTGCTGATGACGGTCGCACCGCCGCTGTCGGTCGCGCTCACGCAGGCGACCGACGCGCTCGATGCGTACCAGGCCGCGCGCGGCAAGGACGTGTACGACACCGCGCAGACCTATTACGGCTGGATGCGCATGGGCGCGCTCGCGGGCATCGCATTTGGGCTGGCCGCGTGTCTTGGTTGCGCGATCGGCCTGCATTTCGCGATCACGCAACCGGTGAATCGCCTGCTGTCGCATTTCCGCCGGCTGTCGGACGGCGATCTCACGTCGGAATTGCACTGGTCGTCGCGCGACGAGATGGCCGAACTGGTCAACGGCGTGACCGGCATGCAGCGCAGCCTCGCGGATACGGTGCGTCAGGTGAGCCAGGGTTCCGAAGCGATCTCGACGGCGACGCACCAGATCGCGGCCGGCAACACCGACCTGTCGCAGCGCACCGAGGAACAGGCGTCGGCGCTGCAGGAGACGGCCGCGAGCATGGAGCAGCTGACGGCAACCGTGAAGCAGAACGCGGACCACGCGCTCGAGGCACAGGCCTGCGCGGACAGCGCGAGCGAGATCGCGACGCGCGGCGCGACGGTCGTCGGCGAGGTGATCGGCACGATGAACGAGATCGACCGGAGCTCGCAGAAGGTCGCCGACATCATCGGCACGATCGAAGGCATCGCGTTCCAGACCAACATCCTCGCGCTGAATGCGGCAGTCGAAGCCGCACGCGCGGGCGAGCAGGGCCGCGGCTTCGCGGTGGTCGCGGGCGAGGTGCGCACGCTGGCACAACGCTCGGCGTCCGCGGCAAAGGAAATCCGCACGCTGATCGGCGAATCGGTCGAACGTGTCGCGACCGGCTCGCGGCTCGTCGGTACGGCCGGCGCGACGATGCAGGACATCCAGCAGGCGATCGGGCGCGTGACGGGCATCATGACGGAGATTGCGGCCGCCTCGAGCGAGCAGCGCGACGGGATCGAGCAGGTGAACCGCGCGGTGTCGCAGATGGATCAGGTGTCGCAGCAGAACGCGGCGCTCGTCGAGCAGGCGGCCGCGGCTGCCGCGTCGCTCGAGGAGCAGGCGGATGGGCTGCGTCGCGCGGTGGGGGCGTTTCGGGTGGGTTGAGCGTGACGAGGTGAATTGCCGCGGATCAGTGGGCCGATGCGACCTGTTTCGTGGTTGGTCGATGCTCTCGTCGGTGATCCGAGCGCGCAGTCTGTCGAGAAACAAAGCCCCGCTGGCGGGGCTTTGTTTCTTATAACTCAAAACTTAGGTTGTAACCCTTAAAACAAAGGCAATCTGGCGCGAAGCCAATCCCACTTGGAGGGGGGGATCATCAGATGTTTTTTTATATTCGATTCATCGGTCAAGTCGATATAGCGAACCAGGTTGCCCTCGTAACGCAGGGGTGGGTGAGAGCTATCTCCGTGATACCAGTTGACGGAGAAATATCGTCTCGCAAGAAGTTCGCCATTTTCACTAAACACGCTTAGTTCGATGTTGTCGTCGGTCGCGTCCTGATCATTCCCGCCAGTGCCACACAGCTTGAATCGATACCAAACGCCATTCATGTTTTTTATGCCGCCATCTAATGTATCCGGGCGATCATAGAAGTCACATCGTCCGTAGGCGGGGCGACTGAAATGAATGATCAAACCTGCGCATATGTAGATGGCAATGGTTAGGCCAATGTATCTGATGGCTCTATTCGGCATATTTCACCAACTATTCCGTTTGCAACGAATGGCCTGGCATCGTAAAAGCCGTCTGCAAACGGACAAACCGTCAGGTATGGCCTAAACGGGTCGAACGAGCGTGGACAAGGGGCCCGGGCATTGAGAAATGTGCCCGATTGTGTCGACAACCGCGATGTCGCGTTCGTCCCCGGGCGGGCAGGCGTCCGCCCGCCGCGTCAACCCGCCGCGTCCGCCAGCTGCGCTGCCGCGCGCGACGACGCGACGATCAGCAGCTTCATCGTCGCGCGCGTCGCGCCGACGAACAGCTTGCGCGCGGCACGCGCGTCAAGCGTGTCGAAGTCGACTTCGGTGAGGATCACGCACGGCGCCGACTGGCCCTTGAAGCGGTAGATCGAATCGAGCAGCACGTCGCCTTCGCGATATTCCGGGTTGCCGAACAGATCGTACTTGCCGGTGAAGCGCTTGATCCGGTGCGGGCCGAGCTGGTCGAGCGGCGCGAGCACCGAGCCTTCGCGGCCGCGGTACGACAGCACCGCGATGTCCTGCTTGCGGAAGCCGAGCGACAGCGCCTGCGTGATCGCGCGCTTGGTCGCGTCGATGCAGGCTTGCGCCAGTGCGTCGCCCGACGTGCCGTCTTCCCCGTATGCCGACACCGACGGATCGGAGCCGTCGAACGGGCTGCCCGAGCGCAGTTCGGCCGCGAGCGGCTCGACCCGACCGACGACGTCGCGCACGAATTCGAGCAGGTCGCGCGGGCTGCGGTAATTCGTGAGCGCCTTCAGCGTGACCCAGCCGGGCAGCGCGACGGGTTCGCGCATGTACAGGTTCTGCAGCGGATCTTCCAGCCACCACCATGCAGCGTCCGGCGCGAGCAGGCGCTCCAGCGCGGCCGCCCACGGCGCATGGAAATCCTGCCCTTCGTCGACGATCAGTACGTCGAAGCGCCAGCGCTCCGGAATCGGCGTCTCGGCGAAGCGCGCCTCGAGCCGTTCGAATTCGCCGGGCGTCTGGAAGTCGGGCGTATAGCCGCCGTCGCGCGCGACCCAGTCGCACAGCTGGTGGTAGTTCGCGATCTTCGCGCCGGGCGGCGCGATGCGCGCGATGTAGTCGGCGAGCGGCCGGTTGAAGCATACGTAGAGCACGCGCTGGCCGGCCGCGACGGCGTCGCGCATCACCTGCACCGCGAGCTGTGTCTTGCCCGACCCGGCGGTGCCCGTCACGCGCAGCCGGAACGGCGTGAAGTCGAGCTGGCGCGCCCATGCGGCGAGCCCCCCCGACAGCCGGGTGACGAGCGTGCCGGCCTGCCCGACGAGCGCGCTCGTGTCGGGCGTGAGCGCGAGCTCGTCCGCGAGGAAATGGTGGAGCTTCGGCGCGTTCGGAAAGTGTTCGTCGTCCTCGGGCAGGATCTGCAGGATCACCTGCGCGAGCTGCGCCTTGCGCGACGCATCGACGATGCGGTCGGGCGCGACGCCGGCGATCGATGCGTCGCGGATCGCGTAGTCGGGGCAGTACAGCAGCGCCTCGACGCCGTAGACGCCCGCGCCGAGCGCGGCCGTCAGGCGCCGGTGCAGCGTTTCCTGCGTGCGCGCGAGCTGAATCGGGACATTGCGCTCCTTCTGCAGGTAGACCTTCACGAGCCCTTTCGCGGTTTCGCGCAGGAAGCCGGCCTTCTGCTCGATCAGCAGCACGCGGCCGGCCGGGCTCACGACGACGAACGCGGCTTCGCCGAACACCGAGAACGCCTGGTCGGCGCGCGTCCAGTGGACGCCGTGATACACGGTGTAGCTGTCGGGCAGCGCATGTTCGAGCGCGGCGAGCGTTTCGCGCTCGCGTTCGGCCGCGCCGGTCGCGGCGAGGCTTTTCCAGTCGTCGGGGATGAGGCGGGCCATGGAGTCGGGCGGCGGATGCCGGCGTGAGCGTGAACGGGTGCGTCTATTGTACTGAGGAACCCGTTCATGCCCGCGGCGCCGCGCGTGCGTGGGCCATTCGACGGGCGGCCGGCCCGGCGGACGTCAGCCGCGCGCGAGCCGCTTCGCGAGATCGGCGCTGAGGATCGCCATGCGCGCGGGTTTTTCGTAGCACACCACGTCGAACGCGCGGATCACTTCGCTGATGTCGGCTTCGCTCGCGCGGCCGGTGAGCAGGTCGCCCGTCAGCACGAAAATCGGCGCGCCCGGGTTGTCGGACGTGCGCACGGCCTTGATTGCGGTGGCGGCCGTGCCGTCGTCGAACAGCCATTCGGTCAGGACTGCGTCGAAGGCCTGACCCTGCAGCGCGTCGACGAACGCCGCGAGGCCGTCGAACGCGGCCGTCGCGAAACTTTGCCGTTCGAGATAGCGGCACAGCTCGGTCGCGCTGACGCGATCGGGATCGATCACCGCGATGACGAGCTTGTCGCTCTCCGCGCGGCGCGGGTAGATCTCGATCTTGTGCACGTCGTACGCGTTCTGGTACAGCACGCCGGTATGGCGCAGCACGCGCCAGCGGCCATTCTGTTCGTACGCGACGAACTCGGGGCGCGCGCCGGCTTCGAGCGGCGCGCCGATCCAGGCGGTGCACGGAATCTCGGCGACGCCCGCATACAGGACCGCTTCCTGCGAATAGGCGCCGACCATGCCGGGGTCGAGCGTTTGCGCGCCGAACAACTGGGCGGCGGGCTCGCCGTACGCTTCGGCGACTTTCTTGATCTGCGCGAGCGTCCAGGGGCTGCTGCCGCGCAGTTTGCGGTGGCCTTGCGAGAAACTCAGATCGAGGATGCGGCACAGCTCGGTGGTCTGCTGGCGCTTGCCGATGCCGTTGCGGGTCATCAGCTCGCGCACGCGCTCGGCAACCGCGAGGGAATCCGTGGTGATTGCTTCAGTGGTCATGCTACGGGAACGGATTGTGACGTTCAGAACGACGCCTTGCGGCAGTCTCGGCGGACAGTCTTCATGACGTCCAATGGCGAGCCGACCGGCCACGCACGGAAAAGATAACTTTACCGCAAAATGGTCGGCATTCAGTGTGGTGAAAGGTGCGTTTGTGTGAAAGGTGTGTCATGAAGTTACGTCCGGCCTGTCGCGGCGGGCGTGCGCGAAGGCGCGTTCGCGCCGTCACGGCAGGATTTCACCGGCCCGGACGCGATTCCGCACGAAGCGGTGGGTAATCCCGCGACATGCACCAGCGCGGGGCACGTACGCGCCCGGAACGAGCTATCCGCCCGAGTTTCGGAGGATATCGCGCGAGGGCCGGCGGAAGCCCTGCAAAAGGGGGCGCTCGATGGTTTCCTCTAGTGAAACCAACACGGATACATTTACGGACGCCAGTGCAACTGCGTGCTACGATTTTCGCCGTCTCAAAAAAGTGTTGAACCGATGCAGAAGAAATTCTTGATGCGCGGATACGAAATGAACTGCGAGCCGCGCGTGACGGAGGCCGGCAAATACGCCGCGCAGGTCGAGGTCACGAAGGTGGGCTTCAGCCGTGAGGCTGCGTTCCGCAAGCTGGGTGAATTCGACACCGAAGCCGAGGCGGTCGCGTACGCGAGACAATTCTCCGAAGAGTGGCTGAGCCGCTATGCGTAGGGCGGCGCCCCGAACGGCCGGAATTCGTGCCTGAATATTGCGAATGCGTTCGGAAATTTGTAGATTGATGACTCCTGTTGTGAGGTATCGATCGTCCGAAGGCAACGCAATTGGAGACTGCGAATGTCCACTTTGTGCATGCAGACCGTCGTTCACGGCAAAACTGTCCAGGTCGTGCTGTCGCCCGAGCGGCGTACCGCCAGGATCGACATCGTCGATGACGAAGCCGGCGGCTATCCGCCCCGCACGATGAGCATCGAGCGGTACGTCAATGCCGGCATGGCCGCCGACGAAATCGCGCGGCATGTTCTCGAGGTCGTCGCGATGTCGATCGAGCAGCTTGCGAGGCTGCAGCCGTTCGAACGCACGGCAGGCACCCAAGCGCGCTATTCGCACTGAGGGCGCTTGCGTAGCGGCGGCGCCCGTGCAGACCGCGAAGTCCGGCCCGAATGGCCGCGTGGTTGATCGAACGTCCGCCATGTCGCCGTGGGGCCGATACGAATGGATGCGCGTTCTCGCTACGCCGGCATATACATGAACGGCTCGCCATCTTCCCGCTCGACGGACAGCAGCCGCTGGAGCTGATCCAGCGCGAACAGCCGTTTTCCATCCGCCGCGGCTTCGGCGATCGCCGCGTCGACCAGCTTGCGCGCCCGCGCAAGGATCACGGACCGCTGACGGGCGATCTCGAGCACCATGCGTTGTTCGACGTTCTGCCGATTCGATTTCTTGTCGCTCAGGTGGTGCCAGCGATCGCGAAGCTCGGCCCAGGTGATGCGCTGAAATTCCGGAATCGTGCTCGGCAGCGTGCCTGCCTCGGCTGGCTCGGGCTGGCCGCGCAATGCGCAGCGCAGCGACGCGCGGGCACGCCATTCGTCCGAAAACGGCGCATACACGTCGCGCGTGCGCCCGATCGGGTTGGCACGCTCGATTTCCTTGTCGAGCAGGTAGCCGAGCCGCCGAAGCGCGGACCCATGCGCGAGCATGTCCGGATCGAGCATGCGGATGCGGCGCGAGGCATCCGCGACGTGGGCTTTCAACTCCCACAGCGTCAGACGGAGGTGCTGCACTTCGAGGATCAGGCGCTGTACGTCCGCGTAGGTGCACTTCGTCCACCATTCGGTGAGATCGTTCAGCTTCGGGGGATCGAATGGGGGGAGGATCATTTTTACTGCGGCGATACTGTATGGATATACAGTTTATCTCGCGACGGTCCGGGGGCGTCAAGCCGAAAAAACGGGGCCGGTCGACGTGCGTTTTGTGCAGACGATTGCCCCTCGTTGTGGGTAAGAGCACGAGCATGAACAGGGTCGATCGCGCCGGATCGATCGCTGTTTCGGCAGCAGGAAGCGATTGGCGCGATCGTTTGTTGACCCGCACTGGCTGCACACGACAATCGCCAGATGCCCGGCATGGATCGGGCACGGTCTGTCATTGCATTTGTAGTCCTGATTAAATTAAAAAGTCCGGATGCGTGAGCGGACGCCTGCATCGAGTGCGAAGTTTATTTCGATGCAGCAGCTCGCGTTGCGCTCCGCTGTCTCGCATCGTCGAGTATCGTCGAATGGAATTTCCGCGACGGCCTTGGATGTCGGAGAACCGGCGCCGGTCGACGATTTCATCGCTGCCGGTATCGACGCGCAAGCGCCGGCAACCGTCAATGCAACACGCGACTCCGGCGCCGTGGCTTCGGCAGGCCACGTGACTGCGGTCGGCGTCAATGCGATGGTGGGCCTCGACGGGATCGCCGAATGACGGTTTCCCGCAATTTATCGCTTCATGCGACGACGTTGCCGCGATAAGCTTTGCCGGCCATGCATTGACACTCGACAGAAAACAATGACCACCACCTATCCGCTGCACGACGCATTGAGTTACGCCGATACGGCGTTTCCGCCCGAGGCCGACGTCGTGATCGCCGGCGCCGGCATCATGGGCTGCGCGGCGGCTTACTACCTCGGCCTGCGCGGCCTGAAAGCCGTCGTGCTCGACAAGTCGCGCATCGCCGGCCAGCAATCGACGCGCGCGTGGGGCTTCGTGCGACAGCAGGGACGCGAATCCGCCGAAGTGCCGCTGATGATGGCCGGCATGCGGATCTGGGAAGGCCTGGAGCACGCGCTCGGCTTCGATCTCGAATGGCGGCAGGGCGGCTGCCTCTACATCGCGGACAACGAAGACGACTGGGCGTCGTTCCAGGCGTGGCTCGCCGTCGCGCGGGAGCACGGGCTCGACACGCGCACGCTGACGCGCGCGCAGATCGACGAACGCGTGAACGGGCTGTCGACGCACGCGCGTACCCTCGGCGGCTTGTACACGGCGACCGACGGGCAGGCCGAGCCGCGTCGCGTGGCCGCCGCATTCGCGGCGCGCGCGATCGAGGCCGGCGCGCGTTTCTTCGAAGGCTGCGGCGTGACCGCGATCGAGACGGCCGGCGGTGCGGTCGTCGGCGTCGAGACCGAACGCGGCACGATCCGCACGCGGCGCGTGATCTGCGCGGCCGGCGCGACCAGCTTCCGGCTGCTCGACGGCGTCGGCATCCGGCTGCCGCAGCAGGCCGTGCGGGGCACCTGCATGCGCACCAACGTGGTCCCGCCGGTGACGGCGGCGACGGTGTGGGGCCATGGCCTCGGCATCCGGCAGCGCAAGAACGGCGCGATCAATCTCGCCGACGACATGCAGGTCGACGTCGATCTGACGCTCGGCCACTTGCGCGGCTTGAGCCTCTTCTGGCCGCAATTCTGGTCGCAGCGCGACAAATTCCGGCTGCAACTGGGTGCGTCCGCGTGGCGCGACGTGCTCGCCCGCATCAACGGCTCGACCGGGCCGATCGAGCCGCGCGATCCGCAGCCGCAGCCGAATCGCACGCATGCGCCGCGCGCGCTCGCGAAGCTCAAGGCGATCTTTCCCGCGCTGAAGGATGCGCAGGTCGTCGAGGCATGGGCCGGCCTGATCGACGTGTTGCCGGACGGCATCCCGGTGATCGATGCACCCGGCACGCCATCGGGGCTCGCGATCGCGACGGGGTTCTGCGGGCACGGTTTCGCGATGGGGCCGATCGTCGGCCGGCTGCTCGCCGAATGGATCGACACGGGCGCGCCGTCGCTCGACCTGTCGGCGTTTCGCGCTCGGCGTTTCGTCGACGGAACGATGGTGCGGCCGCGCAGCATGCTGTGACGGCCGGGCGCACGCGTTCCCGTCGTAGAATCGAGCCCGCATCCTTCAGGAGATTCCCCGTTGGCCACGCCATCCGATCAGCGCCGCTCGTTGCGCATGCGCCTGCGCCGCGCCCGCAATCCGTGGCAGGCGCCGCGTGCGCGCACGCTGTTCACACGCCCCGCGACGTCGCCGCGGCGCACGCTGCTGTTCCGTCTCGGCGCGGTCGTGCTGTTGTGCACGCTTGCGTTCCTCGTGCTGTATCTCGATCGCGACGGCTTGCGCGATTCGACCAAGAGCACGCCGATGACGGTCGCCGATCTCGTGTACTTCACGATGGTCACGGTCGCGACGGTCGGCTACGGCGATATCGTGCCCGTCACGGCGCGGGCGCGCCTGCTCGATGCGTTCTTCATCGTGCCGATCCGCATCGGCATCTGGTTCATTTTCCTGGGCACGGCGTATCAGTTCGTGATCCAGCGCGTCATCGAGGAATTCCGCATGAAACGCCTGCAGAAGCAACTGTCCGATCATATCGTCGTGTGCGGTTATGGCCTGTCGGGGTCGATCGCGGTGCGCGAGTTGCTGGAAAGCGGCGTCGATCCGGCGACGATCATCGTGATCGATTCGCAGCAGCAGGCCCTCGAGGCGGCGACGTCGCTCGGCGTGACCGGATTGCTCGGCGATCCGGCGCACGAGGATCTGCTGCAGCAGGCGCAGGTGCGCGCGGCGAAGGCCGTGATCATTTCGGTGACCGACGATCCGACCGCGATTCTGCTCACCCTGTCGGTGCGCAGCATCGCGCCCGATACGAAGATCGTCGTGCGGATCCAGGAGAACCTGTACCAGCGGCAACTGCGGCAGGCCGGCGCGGATGTGATCGTGTCGTCGACGAAGATCGGCGCGCTGCTGCTGGCGGATGCTGTCCATAGCCGCTACATCGTGCCGTTCGTGAACGACATGCTGTCGACGCGCGGGCGCGCGACGCTGGTGGAGCGCGAGGCGTTGCCGCATGAAATCGGCTGCCTGACGAACGTCGTGCCGGGCGCGATCGTGGTCGGGCTCGATCGCTGCGGGAAGATCCATTCGTTTTACGAGGATCCGCCGTGCAGGATCGAGGCGGGCGATACGCTGGTGGTGATTCAGTCGGCGCGGATTCCGGATCCGGATGTTTGAGCGCGTTTGGCTTTGGTTAAATTCAAATTGTTCAATTCAACTTCTGGCCGGCTATCGAAAAGATTATCGAATGAGCACATTCCGCACCGAACAAGATCTTCGGCACGCATTGAGCGAAGCCGGATTGGACTCGTTGGCGGACCGGATCGTGGCGACGATGCGTCCCGCCATTCAGTTCGTTCGCCGACAGCACCCGACGACGCACTGCCGCCTGGTACGAGCAAGATCGGCGGCCTTCCCGACCTGCCGCTGGGCTTCGCTTGGCCACACCGGCGATCGCCCGCGGATGCCGATACGCGGATTCGCGCATTGCGCGAACAGCGCATTCGCGACCGGGAGCGCTCGGCCTCGTCCAGATCGCAACGGCCCAGCGACGATATCCTGGCTTTGCTGTCTGAACACGAGCGGGACGCGTGGCTTCGCTCGATAGAAGCCGGCCGCCCCGACCCGGACAAGCTCAGGGCCATCCAGGCTCAAGAGGATCGTTACGACGACCTGATGGCAGTTGCTTTGGGCCGTGAATTTCCGCTGGCTTTTCTTGCACAGATCAACCTCGGCGCGTTGTCGAATGAACCAGGCTTCGACCGTGATTTACCCCGGCGCGGCGTGCTCAGCGTGTTCGAGGATCTGACGGCTCGCAATGGCGACGGCTCGTTCCAGTTGCATTGGTTCGACGTCGCCGCCGAGACACTTGAACGCCAAGCGCCCCCTGCGGCGTTGATCGAATTGTCCGACGCCCGACAACCGGATTTTCCGTGGCACGAACAGACGATGGCGGAAGTATTGCAGCCACATTCCACGTTGGTGGTGCCTTTTCACTGGATCGAGGCCGTCGGCCCTCAGCGAAACGCGGTATTCGATTTCTTGCACAGGCCTGTCGGCGGCTATTTCCCCCAGCCGGATGTCGTCGAAGGCGAGCAGGCCGGCAATTTCGGCGACTTCCTCGGTGGCTGGCCGAAGCCGATCCAGGCAGATCCGGAACGCATGTTCATCGCCGATGCGCGCAGTTTCCTCAACCCCGGGGACGACCGGATTCGTCACCTCTTTTCGTGGGGCGGCGAATACTACGCAGGCACCCGGCGGATGCACGCGCCCTCCGGTGGAGACGGTACGACCTACCTCATGATTCAACGCGACGATCTGCTGAGTTATCGCTTCGACAAGACCCAATCGCTCTATCAGTGCGACTGACCTCCAATCCGCCTGCTCACCCATAGGGAGATCCAATGCGTTGGTGCATTCGACTATCTGTAGCCATGGTGGCCGCAACGACGTTCAACGGATTCGTGCCGCTTACGCAGGCAAGGGCAGCCACGCCGTCCGCAGACGTTTATCGTCCGTTAACGGCAGAGGCTCTGCTCTCCGGAATCGACAATGGCACGCTGGCCGGCCTCGAAGAAGGAGAGGTGAGGCAACGAACGATCTCGACGAACCGGGCCACGAGTTTTATCTACGGCGTGGCCGACACGACTGCCGGAAAGGCGTGGTGCCCGCCGCCCAGGATGGCAACAACCGAGTTGGTTGTCGCGACCTATGGGTATCTGACCAAGCTTTCGCCGCACGACCTGGGCGCCCCGGCCGCGACCATGATTACCCGGGCATTGAAGGCTGCTTACCCCTGCACGCGATAAGAAGCGTGGCCGGTACTCGTCCGGTCACGGGGGCGGCCATTACCTGGATGTCGGGGCCACGAATCCTTAGCAAAATGACACTTGGGGTTGTTTACTTTCGATCGATCCTGTTGACCTTCTCGTGCATCGGCACGAACCAGGCCAGCCCCCTAACGAAACGCCCGCATCTGCCCCGTCATCATCTGCAGCATCTTGTTGGCGGCCACCGACAGCTTGCGACCCACACGCGTGACCATGTGCGCCTCGGCGTTCTCGAGAATCGGATGCGCGATGTCGATCGCGAACAGCTCCCTGGCCTGTAGTTCGGCCGTTACCGCGAAGGCCGGCATCACCGCGACGCCGAGTCCCGATTTCACGAACTCCTTCAGGATCGCGAACGAATTGGTGGTGACGACCGGCGTCAGCCGCACGCGCTCGGCGTATTCCACGGCCTCCATCATCTGCCGCGTGCCGTAGGACGGATGGGTGGCCGCCAGCGGGTAGGTGGCGAGCTGCTGCACCGTCAGCACCTTGTGGCTGCGGCGCGGGAAGTCGGGGCCGACGATCGCCATCATCGGCTGCCGCTTCGACGCGCGCGACACCAGCTTGGGCTCGGCGGGCGGGTTGTACACCAGGCCGATCTCGCCCTCGTCGTTCGAGATTTTGCGGATCACGTCGTTGGTGCTGCCCACGTCGAGGTTGACATGGATCCCGGGGAACTGCCGGCAGAACTGCTGCATGGGTCCGGCCAGCAGGTCCGACACGAAGCCCTCGCCGAGCACCAGGCTGACCTGGCCGGTCTTGAGCCCGCGCAACTCCTGCAGGCGCGAGATCAGGTCGTCGCGGTGCGCGAGCTGCTCGCGGAAATACTCGATCACGTAGTGTCCGGCCTCGGTGGGCGTCACGCCGCGCGCGTGGCGCTCCACCAGGGTGGCGTCGAGCTCCTTCTCCAGCAGCCCGATCTGGCGGCTCACGGCCGAGGGCGCCACGTCGAGCCAGTCGGCCGCGGCGCGGATCGTGCCGCAGCGCACGGCCTCGTAGAAATAGACGATCCGGCTGTCGGTAAGGGTATCGCTCATGATCCGTGCGTTCTAAAAAAGAGAACAATATCAATATTGGCGTTGATTGATTATACGGGTCGCCGGACCGAACATCGTTGCCATGCAAGGCGGGCGCAAGCTGGCGCGCCGGCCTCGAACCAACAGCTATCGGGAGTCGTCGGATGAAAACGGTGGGCGTGATCGGTCTGGGCAACATGGGGCGCGGCATGGCGGGTTCGCTGCGGCGTGGCGGCTACACGGTGCTCGGCTACGACGCGGCGCCCAGCGTGGCGCTCGCGCTGGCCGGGCAGGCGGTGCTGTCGGCGCGCGATTCGGTGGCCGAGATCGCGCGCGACGCCGACGTGCTGTTGCTGTCGCTGCCGACCTCGGCGGTGGTCGAAGCGGTGGTGCTGGGCGCGGGCGGCGTGCTCGAGAACGCCAAGCCGGGCAGCATCGTGATCGACACCACCACGGCCGATCCGGACAGCACGCGGCGCGTGGCGGCGGCCCTGGCCGAGCGCGGCATCGGCTTCGTCGACGGCCCGGTGAGCGGCGGCCCGAAGGGCGCGGCCACCGCCACCATGACCATGGTGCTGGGCGGCTCGGACAGCGATATCGCGGCCATCGAGCCGATCCTCGCGGTGATCAGCGCCAAGCGCGTGCATGTGGGCCCCGTGGGCGCCGGCCACGTCACCAAGCTGCTCAACAACCTGCTGACCGGTGTGCATCTGCTGGTCGCCAGCGAGGCGGTGCGCACCGCGCGCGCGGCCGGCGTCGACCCGGAAAAGCTGGTCGACGCGCTCAACGGCGGCTCCGGCCGCAACAGCGCGACGCTGACCAACTACCCGACCTGGATCTTCAACGGCAAGTTCGATTCCGGTTTCACCATGAAGCTGATGCGCAAGGACGTGCGGCTCGCGCTGGGCCTGCTCGACCAGTTCGACAGCGTCGCGCCGGTGGCGCGCGAGGCCGCGCGCGTGTGGGCCGCCAGCGAGGGTTCCGTCGCCGACGGCGAGGACTTCAACCGCATCGTCGACTTCGTCGACCCTGCATGAGGCCGGCAGCCCGCGCCACGATCCCGCTCGACCCACCTATACGGAAACCTGACATGACCCAGCACGCAGACCAGTTGCTCGCCGCCTTCGCGCATTTCTTCCCCGGCGCCGCCACGATCGGCTCGTATATCGACGGCGAGCTCGTCGCCGGCCAGGGCGACACGATTCAGCTTGACGATGCGGCGACGGGCGAGGCCACGCTCGCCTATCGCGACGCCGGCGCGGCCGTTGTCGACCATGCCGCCGAAAGCGCACGCCGCGCGCAGCGCGAATGGTGGGCGCTCACGCATGCCGCGCGCGGCCGCGTGATGCAGGACGTGGCGCGCGCGATCCGCGCCGAGGCCGAGGCGATCGCGCGGCTGGAGGCGCTGGGCTCGGGCAAGCCGATCCGCGACTGCCGGGGCGAGGTGGCGAAGGTCGCCGAGATGTTCGAGTACTACGCGGGCTGGACCGACAAGTTCTACGGCAGCGTGATCCCGGTGCCGACCTCGCACCTCAACTACACGCGCCGCGAGCCGGCCGGCGTGGTGCTGCAGATCACGCCGTGGAACGCGCCGGTGTTCACCTGCGGCTGGCAGGTGGCGCCCGCGGTGGCGATGGGCAACGGCGTGCTGCTCAAGCCTTCGGAGCTGACGCCCTTCACGTCGCTGGCGGTCGCGAGGCTCGGCGAGCGGGCGGGGCTGCCGCGCGGGCTGGTCAACGTGCTGGCCGGCTTCGGCCACACCGCCGGGCAGGCCGCGATCGCGCATCGCGTGGTGAGCAAGGTGGTGTTCGTCGGCTCGCCGGCCACCGGCGCGCGCATCGCCGAGGCCGCCGCGCGCCGCGTGCTGCCCTGTGTGCTGGAGCTGGGCGGCAAGTCGGCCAATATCGTGTTCGCCGATGCCGACCTGAAGCGCGCCGCGCTGACCGCCCAAGCGGCGATCTTCGCCGGCGCGGGCCAGAGCTGCGTGGCCGGCTCGCGTCTGCTGGTGCAGCGCGCCGTCTACGACGAATTCGTCGCGATGGTGGCGGCCGGCGCGAAGAAGATCCGTGTCGGCGCGCCGCTCGACGAGGCGACCGAGGTGGGCCCGATCAACAATCGCAAGCAGTACGACCACGTGATGTCGATGATCGCGCGCGGCGTGGCGGCGGGCGCCACGCTTGCCAGCGGCTCGGCCGAGCGCGTCGGGGAGCGCGGTGGCTACTTCGTGGCGCCCACCGTGCTGGCCGGCGTGTCGAACGCGATGGACGTGGCGCGCACCGAGATCTTCGGGCCGGTGGTGGCGGCCATCCCGTTCGACACCGAGGAGGAGGCGATCGCGATCGCCAACGACACCGACTTCGGCCTGGCCGGCGCGGCCTGGACCACCGACGTGGCGCGCGCGCATCGCGTGGCCGCGCAGGTGAAGGCCGGCACCTTCTGGGTCAACGGCTACAAGACCATCAACGTGGCTTCCCCGTTCGGCGGCTACGGCATGAGCGGCTACGGCCGCTCGAGCGGGGTCGAGGCGCTGTACGAATACACGCAGACCAAGAGTGTGTGGGTCGAGACGGCCGAAGCGCCGCCCACCGCGTTCGGTTATCTGTAATCACCGGCCCGCATTCGTCGGCAGCCGGGCTTCAAGGGGAGACTCGTCATGGAACACGCACTGGGTATCGAGCGCCGCGAGCTGGGCGGCGCGGCCACCGCCAAGGTGCTGCTTTACGCGGCCGGCATCCTGCTGGTGGCGGAATGGATCGGCTCGTTCACGTTCAAGCTCGGACCGGGCAAGGTCGTGCTGCTGCCGATGATCTGGGCGCTGCTGCTCGGCGCCGCGGTGGGGCTGGCCAGCGCGCGCTGGAACAGCAGCGCGCGCCTGAGCGTGCCCGACCAGTTCTTCGCGGCCGCGATCCTGCAGCCGGCGCTGCTGCTGTTCGTCTCCAAGCTTGGGCTGATGGTGGGCAGCGCGCTGCCGAAGCTGGCGTCGGCGGGCTGGGCGCTGGCCTTCCAGGAATTCGGCCACTTCGTCGGCACCATCCTGCTCGGCCTGCCGCTTGCGTTGCTGCTCGGCATCAAGCGCGAGGCGATTGGCGCGACCTTCTCGGTGGGCCGCGAGCCGAGCCTCGCGATCATCGGCGAGAAGTACGGGATGGATTCGGCCGAGGGCCGCGGCGTGCTGGCCGAGTACCTGACCGGCACAGTGTTCGGCGCGGTGTTCATCGCCGTATTCGCGGGTTTCGTGAGCAGCCTCGGCATCTTCGATCCGCTCGCGCTGGCGATGGGCTCGGGCGTCGGCTCGGGCAGCATGATGGCGGCCGCCTCGGGTGCGATCGCCGCGCAGCAGGACCCCGAGACGGCGAAATCGGTGCTCGCGTTCGCCGCGGCCAGCAACCTGATCACCACCACCATCGGCACCTACTTCACGCTGTTCATCTCGCTGCCGCTCGCGGTCTGGGGCTATCGCGTGCTGGAGCCGCTGATCGGCCGCACCACCAAGGCGTCGGCGCAGCCCGAAGCGGCCAGCCCGTCGCTGGGCGACGTGCGGACCGAGGCGCCCGCGCTCGGCTACGGCGGCAAGCTGCTGGCCTGGATCGTGACGGCCGCGATGGCGCTGGTGTGCGACTGGATCGCCCACGGCACCACCCCGCTGGCGGGACTGCCGGGAATCGCGATCATGGTGTGCGCGACGATCGTCGGCGATGCGCTGGCGCGTGTGACGGGGCGGCGGATTCCGGCAGTCTGCTGGGTATCGGTGGTGGCGATGTTCCTGACCTCGCCGTGGTCGCCGTGGGCTTCGCAAATCGCCTTGCTCAGCTCGCACAACGATTTCCTCGGCGTGACCACGCCGATGCTGGTGTTCGCGGGGCTGTCGATCGCCAAGGACATCCCGGCCTTCCGCCGGCTCGGCTGGCGCATCGTGCTGGTGTCGTTCGTGGCCAATGCCGGCACCTTCATCGGCGCGACCCTGGTGGCGCAGCTGTTCCATATCTGATCCGATGCCTCGCGGCGCGGCGGCGGGCGGCATGGCCGGCCCGCCGCCGCGCCGCGACGACCGACAAAAACGCTTCCTTCCGCATGAAACTGATCGACTCCATCGTCGCACACGCCGACGAACTGACGGCGATACGCCGCGACATCCATGCCCATCCCGAGGTGGGCTACGACGTGTTCCGCACCGCCGAACTCGTCGCCGAGCGGCTCGAGCAGTGGGGTTACGCCGTCACGCGCGGCGTCGGCCGTACCGGCGTGGTCGGCACCTTGAAGCGCGGCGGCAGCGCGCGTGCGATCGGCCTGCGCGCCGACATGGATGCGCTGCCCGTGCACGAGGCCAACACGTTCGCGCATCGTTCGACGGTGCCCGGCGCGATGCATGCGTGCGGCCACGACGGGCACACCGCGATGCTGCTGGGGGCCGCGCGCCATCTGGCGCGGCATGGCGAGTTCGACGGCACCGTGCAGTTGTTCTTCCAGCCGGCCGAGGAAGCGGGCGGCGGCGCGCGCGCGATGATCGAGGACGGCCTGTTCGAGCGCTTCCCGGTGGATGCCGTGTTCGGGCTGCACAACTGGCCCGGCATCGCGGCCGGCGATTTCGCGGTGAGGCCGGGGGCGCTGATGGCGTCGACCAGCCTGTTCCGGATCGACTTGCGCGGCGCCGGCTGCCACGCGGCCATGCCGCACCTGGGCCGCGATCCGGTGTTCGCGGCGGGACAGGTGCTGAGCGCGCTGCAGGGCATCGTCACGCGCAACCGCAATCCGATCGACGGCGCGGTGCTGTCGGTCACGCAGGTGCATGCGGGCGAGGCGATGAACGTGGTGCCGACCGATGCGTGGCTCGGCGGCACGGTGCGGACCTTTTCCGAGGCGACGCTCGATCTGATCGAGACGCGCATGCGCGCCGTGGCGGCCGCAACGGCCGCGGCCTTCGATTGCGAGAGCGAGGTGGATTTCCAGCGCCAGTATCCGGCCACCGTGAACGACGCCGGGCAGACGGCGGTGGCGGTGGCGGTGATGCGCGAGCTGGTCGGCGACGCGCATGTGAACGCCGCCGTCGATCCGACCATGGCGGCGGAGGATTTCTCGTTCATGCTGCGCGAGAAGCCGGGTTGCTATGCATTCCTCGGGAACGGGGCGGGCGATCATCGCGTGCATGGGCATGGCGGCGGGCCTTGCCTGCTGCATAACGCCAGCTATGACTTCAACGATGCGTTGCTGCCGGTGGGGGCGAGTTATTTCGTGAGGTTGGTGGAGCGGGTTCTGGCGCGCTAAGGAGGCAGTGCCGACTTTTCCGGGCGATCGTGATGAACGAGCGCATTCAGTCATGCGTTCAAGGGCATGCCCGGACATGCGTCGACGACATATCGGCGTGGGTGGCGAGCGCGACGCGAAGGCTGCGACGAAGCGACGATGTAAGTCGAGCATTTGTTGCCAGGCTCGATCGTGAGAGGTAGTTTGCCGTGCCGTATCTTCCCCTCGCACCCGGAAAAGTGGCGGCCCCGCGACAGCCCTGGATGTGTGTTCGGGGCAGGTGTTATATTGCGCGCGCATGCGCCCCGACCGATAAGCCAACACAATCAGTATTCGCGGACCGGCGCGGCATAGAAAGACAACAACGACGGGTCCGTCGCGCCATCGGTACAGCCTCTCCGTGACCAGCGCCAGGCCCATGGGTCTATGCACCGAGGGGATCGACATGAACCGGGTCTATCGGCTGGTCTGGAGCCGTAGCTTGCGTGCTCCGCAAGTGGTATCCGAACGCACGAGGGCGTCCCACGGCGGAGTCGACGCCGGCCATGGCGCCACGCCCGCGCGCCGCTGCGCTTCCATCGCTTCCATCGTTTCAATCGGCGTGTCGCTCGGCCTGGCCGGTGCGGCCGTCCCCGGTTGGGCCGTCACGTGCTCTGCCGGCACCATCGCGAATTGCAGCGCCCCCGGCGGCGATGGCATCCCGGACCGAAGCGGCAACGGCGGCAGCGGTAACGGCGGTGGCGGTGGTTCCTCCACGTTGGGCGGAGGCTCCGCCACGGTCCAGGTTCCCGGCGGCGCCACGTCAGGCGGGACAGGCGGCACCGGCGCGACGAACGACAGCGGCCAGGGCGGCCCCGGCGGCGCGCCCGCGGTGGTGCTCGCCGGCGATGTGGTGGTCAACGTGAACGTGCAAGGCGGCGCAGGCCAGGCCTTCGATGGATTCAATTTTGCCGGTGGCGCCGGCGGCGGCGGCGCGGGCGTGTATTCGACCGGCACCAGCGTGACCGTCAACAACGGCGTGACCGTGCAGGGCGGCGCCGGCGGGAACGGCGGGGCCGGCACATCGGGGT
>NZ_LZXX01000036.1:0-3389 GCF_001729305.1 Burkholderia sp. A2
GAACTGCTGCTGACGCTCGGGACGGCGTCGAGCGAAGTGGTGTTTCCCCGCCTCGTCGAAAAGATGAAGCGTGCCGGCTGCGACGAGGTCGTGGTCGGGTTCGTGCTGCCGGCCGGCTACAGCTTCAATCTCGACGGCACCGCGATCTATATGGCGATCGCGATCGGCTTCATCGCCCAGGCGACCGATACGCCGTTCTCGCTCTGGCAGCAGCTCGGCCTGCTTGCGATTCTGAGCCTGACGTCCAAGGGCGGCACGACGGTGGCCGGCGGCGCGTTCGTCAAGCTTGCCGCGACGCTGCAGTCGGTCCGCTCGCTGCCGCTCGCCGGGCTCGGCCTGCTGTTCGGCATCGACCGGATCATGGCGACCGCGACCGCGCTCGTGAACGTGGTCGGCAACACGATGGCGGTATTCGCGATCGCCCGCTGGGAAGGGCTCTTCGATGCCGCCGCGTTCAACCGCGAAACCGGGCGCACCGCGCGCCGTTCGATGCTGCGCTCGCGCACCGTGGCCGCCGCTGCCGAGGCGCGGACCGAACGGTCCGGCGCGGCCGCCGAAGCCAACTGAATTCCGTCGAGGTGATTTCATTCATGGACCGTATTGCACCGCTCGCCCCCGAGCACCTGTCCGACGAACAGCGCCACGTGTACGACGCCATCGCCAGCGGGCCCCGCAAGGGCGTGCGTGGCCCGCTGGCCGTCTGGCTGCATCGCCCCAGGCTTGCCAGTTGCGCGCAGGCCTTCGGCCAGTACTGCCGGTATGACAGCAGCGTGCCGCCGCGGCTCTCCGAGCTGGTCATCCTGTCGATGGGGCGCCACTGGCTCGCCGAATACGAATGGGCCGCGCACAAGCCGTTCGCGCTGGAGGCCGGGCTGTCGATCGACGTGATCGATGCGATTCGCGACGGCGTCGAGCCGCCGTTCGTGTGCGACGACGAGAAGCTCGTCCACGCGTTCGTGACGCAGCTGCACGAACGGCACGCGATCGACGACGCACTGTATGCGGCGCTCGTCGACACGCTCGGCGAAGGCGCAGTCGTGGATCTCGTCGGCATTGCCGGTTACTACACGCTGATCTCGATGACGATCAAGGTTTTCAACGTGCCGCCGCCGGCCGGCGTCGCACCCGAACTTCCCGCAACACACGGTTGAACACATCCATCATGAACGACACCTCCCTCCATGAAGCAGGCGCGGGCCGCCTGCAAGGCAAGATCGCGATCGTCACCGGCGCGGGCTGCGTCGGGCCCGGCTGGGGCAACGGCCGCGCCGTGGCCGCATTGTTCGCCGCCGCGGGCGCGAAGATCTTTGCGGTGGACATCAACATGGACGCGATGGCCGAGACGGTCCGTCGCGTCACCGAGCTCGGCGGCGACATCACCGCGCACACGTGCGACGTCACGAACAGCGCGGCCGTCGCGGCGATGGTCGACGCCTGCCGCGAAACCTACGGGCGCGTGGACATCCTCGTCAACAACGTCGGTGGGTCGGCCGCGGGCGGGCCGGTCGCGCTGTCCGAGGACGCATGGGACAAGCAGGTCGCGTTCAACCTGAAGAGCGTCTACCTGACCTGCAAGCACGTGCTGCCCGTCATGGAGCAGCAGGGCGCCGGCGCGATCGTCAACACCGCGTCGACCTCCGGCATCCGCTGGACCGGCTCCGCGCAGGTCGCGTACGCCGCGTGCAAGGCCGGCGTGATCCAGCTGTCGAAGGTGGTGGCCGTCGAGTATGCGAAGAAAGGCATCCGCGTGAACACGGTCGTGCCGGGGCAACTGCATACGCCGATGGTCGAGGCGCGTCTCGCCGGGCAACGTTCCGGCGGCGATATCGACAAGCTGCTCGAAAGCCGGCTCGCGCGCATTCCGCTCGGCTTCATGGGCGACGGCCGCGACACGGCGAACGCCGCGCTGTTCCTGGCCTCCGACGAAGCCCGCTTCATCACCGGTACGGAAATCGTCGTGGACGGTGGCATGACCGCACGGTGCGACTGATGGCGGACGTTCGACAGGGCCGCGCGGCACGCAGCGTATGGGATTGCCACACGCACGTCTACGGGCCGTGGGACCAGTTTCCGGTGCCGGCCGACGCGGCGTACCAGCCCGCCGAGGCGCCGATGACGCGCCTACTCGCGCTGCACGAGCGGCTCGGCGTCACGCACGGCGTGATCGTCCAGGCCGCGTGCTATCGGCACGATCACACCGCGTTGCTGGCGGCGATCGCCGCGACCGGCGGTGTTTATCGCGGCGTCGCGCTGGTCGACGACACGATGGACGACGGCACGTTGCACACGCTGCATGAAGGCGGTGTACGCGGCATCCGATTCAACTTCATGGGACATCTGCCGGGCGAGCGCGACACGGACACGCTGCTGCGCACGGCGGAACGCGTAGCGGCGCTCGGCTGGCACGTGCTGCTGCACGGCCGGCTGGCGGAACTGCTGCCGGTGCTCGATACGTGGGCCGGGGTCGACATTCCGATGGTGATCGACCACATGGCGCGCCCGTCGCTGCACACACCATGGAGCGACGACGAACGCAACGCGTTGCTCGCGCGTCTCCGCGATCCGTACCGCTGGATCAAGTTGTCCGGCGTGGATCGATTCGCCGGCGGCGACGCGCGCGCATGGCCCGATGCGCGGCCGCTCGCGCGCCGGCTGCTCGATGCCGCGCCGGACCGGTCGATCTGGGGAACGGACTGGCCGCATCCGAACATCGAAGGCGCACCGCCGGACGACGTCGCGCTGCTGGCGTTCGTTCGCGGCCTGTGCCGCGACGACGCGCTTGCGGATGCGGTGCTGGCCGGCAATCCGCTGCGGCTCTACGGCTGAGCCGAAGCAGACGACGATCGCTGCCCGACGGAAATACGAAGACTTGCAGTGAACCTCGAGGAGGAGACATGAAGGAAAAAACGAGCAGGCGGGCCTGGCCGGCCGTCGCGGCATGGATAACGCTGTGCATGGCGTCGCCCGGTGCACATGCCGACGACATTCACGTGCTGGCGACCGGTGCGCTGCACGGCGCGTTCGAGCAACTGGTGCCGCTGTTCGAAAAATCGTCCGGGCATCGTCTCGAGATCGCGTGGGGGCCGTCATACGGCACGTCCCCCGAGGCATTGCCGATGCGTTTGCGCAGCGGCGAGCCGGTCGATATCTGTTTCATGATCAAGCCGGCCCTTCAGCAGGAAGTCGACGCCGGCCGGTTCGAGCGGACCTCGCTGTCGGACATCGCCGCCAGCGGAATCGGCGTCGCGGTGCGCAAGGGGCTCGCCGTGCCCGACGTCGGGTCCGACGATGCGCTGCGTCGCGCGTTGCTGTCCGCCCGATCGGTCGCGTTCTCCGAAGGGGCGAGCGGCACCTACATCGTCGGCACGCTGTTCGAGCGGCTCGGCATC
>NZ_LZXX01000036.1:3489-3973 GCF_001729305.1 Burkholderia sp. A2
GTGCATGCGCGGGCCGCCGACGCGTCGCGCGCATTCGCGGCGTTCCTGAAGACGGCGCCCGCTGTCGCGGTGCTCAACGAGACGGGCCTCGACCCGCTCTGACGCACCGAGCCGTATCGACCCATGAGGAGACGATGAAGACGAACAAGATCCTGACGCGGCTTGCACTGGCCGCCGCGTTGGCGGCATCGGGTGCCGCCTGTACCACGCAACCTGTCGATGCGAATGCGGTTCAACGCACGCTCGTATCGAAAGGCGATGTGCAGATCGAAACGCTCGCGCAAGGACGCGGGCCGGTGATCGTGATCCTGCCGTCGCTGGCGCGCGGCGCGGAAGATTACGACGAAGTCGCGCGCCTGCTCGCGCACGACGGATTCCGCGTATTGCGACCGCAACCGAGAGGCATCGGCCGCAGTACGGGGCCGCTGACCGGTCTCGACCTGCATGCGTTCGCCGCGGACATTGCGCTCGTGCTCGATCGCGA
>NZ_LZXX01000037.1:0-477 GCF_001729305.1 Burkholderia sp. A2
CCGACGCGCCGGTGAACACGACGATCGATGCGATCACGAACGGCTTGCGTCCGTAATAGTCGCCGAGCCGGCCGAAGATCGGCACCGTGATCACGGAACTGAGCAGGTACGAGGTCGCGACCCATGCATACAGGTCGAAGCCGCGAAGTTCGGCGACGATGGTCGGCAGCGCGGTGCCGACGACCGTCTGGTCCAGCGCGACCAGCATGGTGACGAACGAGATCCCGATCATCGCGAGCAGCGATTCGCGGAACGGCAGGACTTGCCCGCTCGAATGGTGGGCGGCAGTATGGACGGCCATTTTTTGTCGATACAACGTTTGCCGGGTCAAATAATCTCAAAATTCTAGCATGCCGGAGTAATCTAGGCCGGCGAGGGTTCAGGGCCCGTTCACGCCAAGGAGAGAGATGGAACCGATTTCAATTTCCCCCGCCACGACGCTGTCGGCCGAGGATCGGGACGCGCTGCGCCGCGCGA
>NZ_LZXX01000037.1:589-1009 GCF_001729305.1 Burkholderia sp. A2
ACAAGCTCGCGGTCGCGACGACCGGCGCGGCGGGCGGCGCGTTCGGCTTTCTCGCGCTGCCGGTCGAGCTGCCGGTGACGACCACGCTGATCTTCCGCTCGGTGTGCGACATCGCGCGCAGCGAAGGCGAAGACCTGACGTCGGTCGATACGCAGCTGCAATGCCTGGCCGTGCTCGGCATGGGGGGCAACCCGGACAAGCAGGAAGAGGACGCCGATCTCGGCTATTTCGTGCTGCGCGGCGCGCTCGCGCAGGCGATCTCGAAGGCGTCGTCGGACATCACGACCAAAGGTATCGCCGCGCACAGCTCGGCGGCCGTGTTCAAGCTCGTGCAGACGGTGGCGTCGCGCTTCTCGGTGCAAGTGACCGAGCAGATGGCCGCGAAGTCGATCCCGGCGATCGGCGCCGTGCTCGGCGCGA
>NZ_LZXX01000038.1:0-679 GCF_001729305.1 Burkholderia sp. A2
ACGATCACGTCGGCGGCGACGGCCTCGCTGTCGATCAGCACGCCGTCGCAATCGCAGATCAGCACGTTCATGCCGTGACCGGCCGCACGTTTGCCGGCCGCGCCTTTGCTTGCATCGTTCATTTAACCGCCCCGAACGTGAGCCCGCGCACGAGCTGCTTCTGCGATAGCCAGCCGACGATCAGGATCGGCGCGACCGCGAGCAGCGATGCGGCGGACAGCTTCGCCCAGAACAGCCCTTCGGGGCTCGAGTACGACGCGATGAACACGGTCAGCGGCGCCGCGTTCGAGCTCGACAGGTTGATGCTCCAGAACGCCTCGTTCCACGACAGGATCACGAGCAGCAGCGCGGTGGACGCGAGCCCCGGCAGCGCCATCGGCATCAGCAGGTAGACGATCTCCTGCCACGTCGACGCGCCGTCGATGCGCCCGGCCTCCAGGATGTCCTTCGGGATTTCGTTGAAATACGTGAAGGTCATCCACACCGCGATCGGCAGGTTGATCAGCGTGTAGACGATCACGAGCCCCGACACCGTATCGAGCAGCCCCGCGTTCTTCCACAGCAGGTAGATCGGCACGAGCACGCCGACCGACGGCATCATCTTCGTCGACAGCATCCACAGCAGCACCTTCTGCGTGCGATGGTTCGGGAAGAACGCCATCGCATACGCGGCCGGCAC
>NZ_LZXX01000039.1:0-1229 GCF_001729305.1 Burkholderia sp. A2
GCCGCGCGCCGATGATCGACTGCTCGTAGAACGACACGTCCTTCGCGTCACGCGCTTCCTTCAGTTGCCGGATCGCCGACGGCCACGCGCCGTCGAGCGCCAGTTTCTCCGCCAGCGCCCGGCGCCGCGCGAGCACGTCGCCCTTGCCGTCGCTCGCCTTCGCGAGGTAATCCCACCAGTCCGGCTGTTCGGGGTCGGCCTTCGCCTGCGCCCGCGCGAGCGTCTGCGCGTCGGCGAAGCGCCGCGCGGCGATCAGCGCCTGCAGGTGCGCGACGATCGCCGCGTGCGACGCCGGCCAGCGCCGCTGCGCAAGCGCCGACAGCCGTACCGCATCGTCGGTCCGGCCCGCGCGGCGGGCGATGTCGGCGGCCAGCACGTCGAGGCTCGGCGAACTGGTCGCCGGATCGTCGTCGCGCCGCTCGCGCTCGTCGAACGCGCCGCGCGCCGATGCGAGCGCCTTGTCCGCCGCATCGTACTGGCCGAGCAGCGTGTTCGCGAGCGCGATGCCGTACCAGTTCGCCGCGACGTTCGGCGCGGTGCGATCGTCGATCTCGAGCTGCATCCGGCGCGCCTCGGCCGAGATGTCGGTCGGCGCCCGGTTCTGCAGGATGCGCAGTCGCGCACGCACGAACCCGTATTCGGCCGACTGGCGCGGCTGTCGGTACGGCGCGCGGCGCGCCCGATCCTCCATGTCGGCAATCCGCTCGCCGGTCAGCGGGTGCGTGCGCGCGTAGGCCGGCACACCCGCATCGCCCATCGACGCGCGGTCGAGCCGTTCGAAGAAGCCCGGCATGCCATACGGGTCGTAGCCGGCCCCCGCGAGCAGCTGGAAGCCGACGCGATCGGCCTCGCGCTCGGCCGAACGCGAGAAGCGCAGCTGGTTGTCGACCGCGTACGCCTGCCCGCCCATCGCGATCGCGCTGCCGAGATCGCCGCTGCGCGCGAGCACGCCAGCCAGCACGCCGAGCAGCATCGTCGCGAGCGCCGTGTAGCCTGTCTTCTCGCTCGCACCGATCATCCGTGCGATGTGGCGCTGCAGCACATGTCCCATCTCGTGGCCGACCACCGACGCGAGCTCCGACTCCGTCTGCGTCGTCACCACCAGCCCGCTGTTGATCCCGATGAAGCCGCCCGGCATCGAGAACGCGTTGATCTGCGGATCGCGCACGGGGAACAGGTCGAAGTCGGGCGTGTAGCCGCCGATGTAGCGCGCCGCCGCCGCGGCCGCG
>NZ_LZXX01000040.1:0-2105 GCF_001729305.1 Burkholderia sp. A2
GCTGACGCGCACGGAGGCTTCTGGCTCGACGGACCGTGAAACGCAACGCGCGCCGTCCTCCAAAGATATGACGAAGGCGGCTCTTTCCTTCTATATAAGAGAACCGAACGCGGAACGGGCATAGAAGCTGGCGCGGTCGAGTATCATGCCGCGACCGAACCACGCACTCATATTGATGATGGACAGCACGACTCAATCCGGCGGCAGCGACCTTCGCGACGAATATGCGGCACTGCGCGAGCGCGCGATCCTGCTGGAAGAACGGGTGCCGCCGCTTCTGCAACGCATCTCCGACATGTTGCCGCGCATCAGCGGCGAATCCGAACTGGCGGACACGCATCGCGAGCGGCTCGTCGGCGCACGCAATGCGGCGCTGGTCTCGATCGAAAACTATCAGCAGGCCATTCCGTTCCTGCAGACGGCCGACTCGATCATCGAGCAACTGGACAAGGCGCCCGAACGCGACGAAGACATCGAGTGGCGCGAATCGCTGCTCCAACGGCTGGACGAACTGATCGACGTCGCGGTCGTGATGATCGACGATGCGGACAGCTACTTCGACCACGCGCAAGCCTGCGACCTGTCCAGCGTGCCGAAATCCATCCTCGAGGACTGAACAGGCCTACCCGGGATCGCGCGGTGCAGAGGCATCGCGCCACGCCCGCCGACAGTCGCTAGCTGACCTCTTCGTCGCCGGGCCTGCCGCCCCCCACGAAACGCCCGGCGATCGCCATCCCGCGCGAAGCGGCACGCCCCTCCTACGGCGAATCGAGCACGATCGTCTCGCTCATCATCGGCACACGGATGTATCCGCCCGCCGCATCGCCGTACGCGTGCGCGTTCCCGTCGATCACGTATTGCGCGGTCAACGCACACAGCGTCGCGTCGCGCGCATCGACGGAGCGCAGCGTCGATACGTCGATGCCCAGCCGCTCCAGCAAGTGCCGGCGCTGGTTGCGCTTCTGCTTCGCCGACGCCACGGCCTTGCCCAGCATCGCGCAAGTAATCGCATACGGATAGGTTTCGAAGCTCACGCGTCCGCCCGCGTAGCGCGCGTCGGTCAGCAACGGATAGGCGTGGGCGAGCGCGCGGTAGACGCGCTCGCCCATGAACATCCAGTCGAAGAAGCCCGACGTGCTCGCGACGGCCTGCTCCCGCGACGGCGTCGGAAAGCACGAGATCCGTTCACGCGCGAGCGCCTGTTCGGCCGCGCGGCGGCCGCTCCCCGTCCACCACAGGCTCGGCGCGTCGACGCCGACGGCGACAACGTCATGAGCGAGACACAAAGCGGGCAGCGACTCGGGTGCGATCCGCTCCTCCCGGCAGACGACCGTCGATCCACACAGGATCACGAGATCGCACAGCTTCCTGTCGCCGCCGACGTCGACACCTGCCACGGCAGCCGCTTGCCGCGCGGCGGATCGGGCCGATCGCATGCGCGTGCGTCAGCCCGCCGGCCGCGCGGCGTACGCGGTGTCGAAAATCGCCTCGAGACCGGGATGGACGCCGCGCATCGGATCGACGACCGACTTCGCCCAGTCGAAGTACGCCTGCTTGCGTTCGAGTGGCCAGTCCGCGGGCGGGTGCCGGGCGATGTCGCGCAGGTTGCAGATCTTGTCGGCCAGCTTCACGAGCTTCGCGCGCCGGCTGATGGTGGCCGCGTGCTCGACCTGCAGACGCTTGCGCTCCTCCTTAGGCAACGACCTGTCGTCGGTGACTTCCATCACGATGTCCGCCACGTCCTTGCCGAACAACCGCAGCAACTCCTGCTCGGTCGTCTCCGTATCCTCGACCGTGTCGTGCAACACCGCCGCGACGATCACGCGTTCGTCCTCGACGCCGGCTTCGTTGGCGAGCACGTCGGCGAGCGCGATCGGATGATTGATGTACGGCGACGCTTCTTCGTCCTTGCGCCGCTGATTGCGATGCTTGTCCGCCGCGAACGCAATCGCGGCTACCAGCTTCTTCATATTCCCCCCTCGTGTGGCCAGACCCGCGACCGTTGACCCGGCCGCATGCGTTTCGGAACTGCTCATACTACCTGTACGCGATGACCCTTCCCGCGCGCCGGCGTACTCCGCATCACGCGCCGGCCGGCGCGCGCT
>NZ_LZXX01000041.1:0-1698 GCF_001729305.1 Burkholderia sp. A2
GTCACGGGCTCATCGGGGCTGGCGGGGCGATCGTCATGGGCCGGCGACGCGCGTGCGGCATCCGTCGGCACGCCGAACAGGTCGAATTGCCCGTCGGCGTGCGACTCGTTGGCGTCGTCGCGCGGCTGTCGTTGCGGCGGCGCCTTGCGCCGCGTCCTGCCGTCACCCATGCATGCCCTGCGTGAGGCGCCGCCTAGCGCGGCAGCGCGTGTTCGTACATGTAGCGCCGCGACCACGGCAGCGTTTTCGCGCTGCGTCCGGCCTTGCGGCACACGATCTGGAAGATCGACACGTCGTCGTGCTCGAATGCATACGCGCAACCGGCGAGATAGACGCGCCAGATGCGGAATTTTTCGTCGTCGACGAGCTTTCTCGCTTCCTCGGCTTTCGCTTCGAAGTTTTCCGTCCAGATATCGAGCGTGCGCGCATAGTGCCGGCGCAGGCTTTCGACGTCAACCGCCTCGAGTCCGCCGCGCTGCGCTGCTTCGAGCGCGAGGCTGATGTGCGGCAGCTCGCCGTCCGGGAACACGTAGCGATCGATGAATTCGCCGCCGCCGAGCGCGGTTTCGCCGCTTTCCGCGTCGGTCGACGTGATCCCGTGATTCATCGCGATGCCGTCGTCGGCGAGCAGCTCACGCACGCGCGAGAAGTAGAGCGGCAGGTTCTTGCGGCCGACGTGCTCGAACATCCCGACGCTCGTGATCCGGTCGAACTGGCCTTCGATCTCGCGGTAATCCTGCAGACGAATCTCGATCTTGTCTTCGAGGCCTGCCGCCTTCACGCGCGCGGTCGCGAGGTCGAACTGGTTCTGCGACAGCGTCACGCCGAGGCACGTCGCGCCGAACTTCTGCGCGGCGCGCAGCACGAGCGCGCCCCAGCCGCAGCCGATGTCGAGCAGGCGCTGGCCGGGCTGCAGCTGGATCTTCGTCAGGATGTGGTCGATCTTCTTGATCTGCGCGGTGGCGAGATCCTCGTCGCCATTCTCGAAGTACGCGCACGAGTACACCATGTTCTCGTCGAGCCACAGCCGGTAGAACTCGTTCGACACGTCGTAGTGGTACTGGATCGCCTTCTTGTCGGTGCTCTTCGTGTGATTGAAGTAGCGCTTCACGCGTGCCAGCTTGCTCGCGCTCGTCACGGTGCTGCGCGCGAGCGAGTAGCCGATGTTGATGATGTCCGACAGCTTGCCTTCGATGTCGATCTTGCCCTTCACGTACGCCTCGCCGAGATTGTCGAGGCTCGGTTCGAGCAGCAGCGGCAACGCCGATGCGCTGTTTACCTTCAGCGTGACCTGCGGTGCGCTGAAGGTGCCGAAATCGAGTTGATCGCCGTTCCACAGCACCAGTCGCGCCGGTATGTTCGCCTTTGCCCGTACTTCATCCGCCCACTGTGCCAGCTTCTTTTCCCAGAACATTTGGATTCTCCGTTTGTTCGTTGAATCGAATACAGCCAAGTATCTTGACCGGCGCCCACCGCTTGCGGCGCAGGCACCCGGATGCAACAACGAGACACGACCGGCGCACGCCGGCGCCGCGCTTACGGCGACAGGCGCGAGATCGTCCAGCCCGGCGCCGCCGTGGCGTCGCGCGTATAGAGCAGGCGGTCGTGCAGCCGCGACGGGCGCCCCTGCCAGAATTCGATCGCGTCGGGCACGAGGCGGTAGCCGCCCCAGTGCGGCGGGCGCGGCGGGTTGTCGCC
>NZ_LZXX01000042.1:0-545 GCF_001729305.1 Burkholderia sp. A2
GCGAGCGCGGCGAGCGTGCCTTGCCACCAGTCGTCCGGATGCTGTTCCGCCCAGCGCGGGTGCGGGCGCGACACGGTGAACGGCGAGCCCGCGGTGCCCACCACCGTGCCGTCCGGGGCCAGCAGCAGCACCTTCACTTCCGAGGTGCCGAGGTCGATGCCGAGATACATGAGCGATCCGTTCGGTCGGTGAGGAGCCGCTACTTTAGCCGTGCCGCGCGGCCTGTGCCAAGCGGGTTCGCCCGGCTGCGCGGCCGGGCGTCGGCGCGCGGGTCGTCAACGCGCGGCGAGCCAGGCATCGACGCGCGCGAGCCCGGCGCGCAACGCATCGAACAGCGCCGCGTTGCCGGCGAGCGAGCCCCACAGCGCGCGGCTGGCGCACAGCGCGACGACCGGGTCGTCGGCTTCGACGATCGCGCGTGCGCTGCTTTCGTCCATCACGCCGTCCTGGTACGCATACGGCAGCGTGCCGCGCGCCCAGCGTTCGAGAAAGCGCAGGAACAGCGCCGGCAGCACGGCGGTGGCGACCGGCGCGGCGCCGCGCGC
>NZ_LZXX01000042.1:568-984 GCF_001729305.1 Burkholderia sp. A2
CGTCGGCCGCGACGCGCTGGTTCGTGTCGAGCACGTACGGGTTGCCGAAGCGCTCCAGCACGACGTCGCGGTAGCGCGCGAGATCGAGCGGGCTCGGGCTCAGGCACGGGATCACGTCCTGCGTCACGTAGTCGTGCGCGAAGCGGCGGATCGCCGCGTCGTGCGTGCCTTCGTGGATGTAGGTGCAGCCCGCGAGCGTGCCGGCCCACGCGATGCAGCTGTGCGTCGCGTTGAGGATGCGGATCTTCGCTTCCTCGTACGGATGCACGTCGTCGACGAGTTCCGCGCCGGCCAATTCCCAGCGCGGCCGTCCGGCCGCGAAGCGGTCCTCGATCACCCACTGGATGAACGATTCGCCCATTACCGGGCACGCGTCGTCGATGCCGGTGGCCGCCCGCACGCGTTCGCGCACGTCG
>NZ_LZXX01000043.1:0-1748 GCF_001729305.1 Burkholderia sp. A2
GTGCAGTTCTGGGGCCGCATGCCGCTCGAGCATCGCCGGCCGACAGCACCAGCCGGCGATGCTCGAGCGGCATGCGGCCCCAGAACTGCACCGCCTGGCCATCGCGATGGTGATTCGGAATATGGCCTTCGTTGTACCACGTGAAGCCGAGCGCGGTATGCGCGCTCAAGCCTTCCTGGTAATCGAACGCCCACGAATACGTGCGCTGCCCGCCGCCCCACAGCGGGCCGGCGAACAGCGAGAATTCCTGCGCGTCGACGGGCGCGCCGTAGAGGGCAGCGACGGAGCAGAGACTCGCCAGCAGCGGGCGAACACGGACGGGGCGGGGCGGGCAGGGCATCGGGAGACGGGCCGGCACGGTTCACTTTCCAGTCACGACAGCACGCGATCATTTTCCTGCGCGGGACAACGCGTGTCGACCGGGGTTCGCGCAATAACGTATTACACGCATCGTGACAACATGCGGAGTACGCGGTCGGGTCCAGGCAACCGTCGGTACGCGCGTCGGCCGCGACTGGAGCGAGACGAAAAACGATTCGTGATGCTCGATATTCCGGAAAGACGCATTCGCGCGCGGCATGCCGCTTGTCGCCAACGACGCAAAAAAAACGCGGCCGGGCGGCCGCGTGAATACTCGCAGACTCCTTCGGACGAAGGAAACAAGCAACTGTGAAACGAAGTGTAGCGAAAGGCCGTGCAGGGATTCAGCGGGCATGCTGCAAAGGTGTCTTCCAGGTTTCGGCAGGCTGCCCGGATCGACCGCAATCGACTACCATCCAGTGACGCGCCGCCGCCCGGGCGGCGTACCACGTCGTACAAGGAGAATCCATGCTCAAGCTGCGTTTGCTCCAGGTCGCGTTATTCGCGGGCGTGCTGGCCGCCGGCAGCGCCGCTGCCGAAACGGTGCGCTTGTCCGCCAGTCTGCAGCCGTCGAGCGAAGTGCCGCCGACGGCGACCAAGGGCTCGGGCGCCGTCGCCGCCACCTACGACACGGCCACCCACATGCTGCAGTGGACGGTCACTTACGAACACCTCACGGGGCCGGCCACGGCCGCGCATTTCCACGGGCCCGCGCCGGTCGGCCAGAACGCCGGCGTGCAGGTGCCGATCCCGAAGGACGAGCTGGCGAGCCCGATCAAGGGTTCGAAGGCGCTCACCGACGAGCAGGTCACTGATCTGATGGGCGGCAAGTGGTACTTCAACATTCATACGAAGGAACACCCGGCGGGCGAGATCCGCGGCCAGATGATGCCGGCGAACTGAGCGCCGGCGTTTGATGTAGAGGCACCCGTCGAGCGACGCGGGAGCGTTCGCACGTACCATCGTCACACTGCGATGACGGAGTGCGTCCGATGAGTTGGCAAAGCAAGTTCGCCTGCTGGCTGCTGCGCTGGCAGTTTCGTCCCGAAACCACGCGCGAGGTGCTCGACCCCGCGCGTGCCCGGCGCTTTACCGACTTGCGGATGATCGTGCCGCGCCGCCCGCCGTCGGGCTACCGGCTGCGCCAGTGCTACGGCCCGGACGACGCGCCGCTGCGCGGCGAATGGCTCGAGCGCACCGATTCGGGCGCGGCGCGCGGGCCCGCCCGCACGCTGCTGTATTTCCATGGCGGCGGTTACTACTTCTGTTCGACGAAGACCCACCGGCCGCTGGTGTTCGGGCTGACGAAGCGCGCGGGCGTGCGTTCCTTCTCGCTCGACTACCGGCTCGCGCCCGAAAACCGCTTCCCGGCCGCGCTCGACGATGCG
>NZ_LZXX01000043.1:1860-2146 GCF_001729305.1 Burkholderia sp. A2
CGCGGCGAGCCGCTGCCGGCCGGCGCGATCCTGTTCTCGCCGTGGACGGACCTGGCCGGCACCGGCGACACGATGCGCAGCAACGACGGCCGCGACCCCATGTTCGCGGCCGCGGCGCTGCCGAAGGCCGCGAAGCTGTATCTCGGCGACGCGCCGGCGACGCATCCGTACGCGTCGCCGCTCCATGCGGACTTCGCGGGCTTGCCGCCGCTGCACATCCAGGTCGGCAGCACCGAAGTGCTGCTCGACGATTCGCGCCGCGTCGCCGACAAGGCGAAGGCGGCCG
>NZ_LZXX01000044.1:0-441 GCF_001729305.1 Burkholderia sp. A2
AGCGGCGCGAGCCGCATGATGAACGCGAGCATCCGGAACAGCACCTTTTGCGTCTCGTCGATGCCGCGCAGCAGCACCGAATCGGCGCCGACCGATACGTTCAACGCGAGCCCGGCCAGGATCGAGATGATCAGCACCTGCACGATGTCGCCTTTCGCGAACGCATCGACGAGCGTATGCGGAATGAGGCTCAGCAGATACGTGACGGCGGAGATCTCGCCCGCGTTCGACGTCGTCTTCAGCGCTTCGGCGCTCTCGGCGATGTTCGCGGCATGGAGGCCCGCGCCCGGCGGGAACACGTTGACCATCACGAAGCCGAGCACCATCGCGATCGTGCTGACCACTTCGAAGTAGACGAGCGATTTCACGCCCATTCGACCGAGCATCCGGAGATCCTTCACGTGGGCCATGCCCTGGACCAGCGTGCAGAAGATGATCGGC
>NZ_LZXX01000044.1:628-1251 GCF_001729305.1 Burkholderia sp. A2
AGCGACGCGGCGGTGCCGCGAACGAGGCGAACGAGGAATGGAATGGCTGCGAGAACGGGATGGCATGGTGTCTCCAGAATCGTTATAGGTCGATTTGCTATTTGTTCTCAGCATAGAATCCGCCGACTTCTTTGACAAAGACCTTATGAACATGTATTTCTATGCCACGACGGCATAGCTCAAAAACGACATGGACATTCGAGAACTGCGCAGCTTCATCCACGTCGCCCGCGCCGGCAGCTTCAGCCGCGCGGCCGCGGAGCTGTATATCGCGCAACCGGCGCTGAGCCGGCAGATCGCCAAGCTGGAGGAGGAAATCGGCGTGTCGCTCTTCACGCGCTACGGCCGCGGCGTGCGCTTGACGGCCGCGGGTTCGCGCCTGCTCGAGCATGCCGAAATGATCACGCGGATGGTCAGCGAAACGGCGGACCAGGTACGGGCCAGCGCCGATGCCGACCGCGAGATAGCCGCGCTCGGCATCGGCGCTGGCCCGTACCTGGTCCGCCGTTTCGCTGACCATCCGCGTGATCATTTCGGCATGCTCGAGCAGGCGCGAACCCGCGGCGTGCGCTTGACGGCCGCGGCCGTAGCGCGTGAAGAGCGACACGCCGCTTTCCTCCTCC
>NZ_LZXX01000045.1:0-880 GCF_001729305.1 Burkholderia sp. A2
CGCGCGACGCAGGGCAAGGGCCTGATGCCCGACGCGACGTCGCGCTTCTCGCTCGACGGCAAGCCGCTGTTCCACTACATGGGGACGTCGACGTTCTCGAACTACATCGTCGTGCCGGAAATCGCGGTCGCGAAGGTGCGCGAGGACGCGCCGTTCGACAAGATCTGCTACATCGGCTGCGGCGTGACGACGGGCGTCGGCGCGGTCGTGTACTCGGCGAAGGTCGAGGCCGGTGCGAACGTGGTCGTGTTCGGCCTCGGCGGGATCGGCCTGAACGTGATCCAGGGCGCGAAGATGGTCGGCGCGGACAAGATCATCGGCGTCGACATCAACCCGAAGCGCGTCGAGCTCGCGAAGAAGTTCGGGATGACGCACTTCATCAACCCGAACGAAGTCGAGAACGTCGTCGACCACATCGTGCAGCTGACCGACGGCGGCGCCGACTACTCGTTCGAATGCGTCGGCAACGTGAAGCTGATGCGCCAGGCGCTCGAATGCACGCACAAGGGCTGGGGCCAGTCGTTCATCATCGGCGTGGCGGCAGCGGGCGAGGAGATCAGCACGCGTCCGTTCCAGCTGGTGACGGGCCGCGAGTGGAAGGGTTCCGCGTTCGGCGGTGCGCGCGGGCGTACCGACGTGCCGAAGATCGTCGACTGGTACATGGAAGGCAAGATCAACATCGACGACCTGATCACGCACACGCTGCCGCTCGAGCGGATCAACGAAGGCTTCGACCTGATGAAGGCCGGCGAGTCGATCCGTTCGGTCGTGCTGTACTGATCGAGAGGGCGCGACCATGCTCGAACTCGTTTCAGCGCACGCATGCCACGGCGGCGAGCAGCGTTTCTACCGTCACGATTCGGCGGCCATCGGCCTGCCG
>NZ_LZXX01000046.1:0-153759 GCF_001729305.1 Burkholderia sp. A2
CCCCCGGGACCGCGCATGTTCCAGGCTCCGGGAGATTCCTTCGTCGACGGTCCGCCGCCAGGCCTATGTCTTCCGACGCAACCTGCTTCGCCCCTAACCGGCAAGCGCTTTCCGCTTCAGCGCATCACTCGCCGCCACCGTCGGATTGAACGACGTATCCCACAACGGCGCGACATGCGCCGGCCCGTCCAGCACACCGATGCGCGCAAACACGTCCGCGACCTGCTGGTGCTGCGCGACCACGTCGGGCGTCACCGGCAGCAGCGCGTAGTCTTCGCTGCGCTGGTCGAACATCGCGACGAGATCGGCAACCGGCACACGCGTCTCATGATTCTGCGCGATAGCGTAGTCGCGAAAATGCCCGTTCGCCCACGCATACGCACGCCGGAACCGCAGCAGCAAATCACCGGTCGCCGCGCGGCGACGCGCATCGTCGAGCGTGCGCGGATTCGCATACACCGGGAAATTGCCCGACAGATAACCCTTTCCCGTCTTGAGCACGCGGGCGCCGTAGCGGTTGCGCGCGAGCTGGCCGTTGTAGCCGTAAATCGCCCATGCGTCGATGTCGCCGCGATCGTACGCGGACAACCCGTCGGTCGGCGACAGGTTGATCGGCTGGATGTCGTCGAAGCTGAGGCCGGCTTCCGCCAGTTGTCGATACAGGAAATAGTGCGACGTCGTCGCGCGCACGTAGCCGACGCGCTTGCCATTCAGATCCGCGATGCTGCGGATCGGCGTGTCCTTGCGCGCGAGCGTGACCTGGTTGTTCAGGTCTTCGCGCACGCGCGAGATGAATCTCACATTGGCTTTCTGGCGCGCGGCGAACACGGCGGGAATTTCGCTTCCCGAACCGATATCGAGTGCATCCGCATTGAGCGCCTCGATGTGCAGCACGCCGTTGTTCAACTCGCGCCAGTCGATCCGGTATGGCGTGTTGTCGAGCCCGGCCGCATGCAGCAGCGCGCGCCAGCCGCCCTTGTAGGTCGCGACGCGCAACGTCGTGCCGGCAAGATCGGCATCGGCGTCGGGCACGGCAAACGCAGCCAATGGATGCGCCGCGACTGCGGCGCCGGCTAGCAGCAGGCGGCGACGTACCGCCGACATTGACGACATCGGATGCTCCTGTCGATCGGATGGAACCGGATGGAAAGCGAAACCGCCGCGTCAATGCAGCGCCGGAAAGCCGTGGCGTTCGGCCAGCAATTCGAGAATGCGGCGCGCGTCGGCGACGAAGCGCACGTCGCCGAGCGTCTGCGCGTCGTCCGGCGCGGGCTGGTCGCGGCCCAGCACGAGCACCGGCAGACCCTGGTGCGCGTCGTCGAGCGCGTCGATCACAGCGGGCCGCGGCCGCTCGAAACCGACGCGCTTCACGTCGATACGCTTGGCGAGATCGGGCGCGCTCGCGAGCAGCCCTTCGATCGGCAGTCCATGCGGGCAGACGAAACGCTGGCCCGGATGCTTCGGATCGGCAAAGCCCGGTGCCAGCAGAAACAGTACATCTCGACTCATGTCAAACGGCTCCTTTCTCGTTGATTGCCACGGTCGGGAAGCGCGCGCACCCGTGCGCCCTGCTGTTCCCGACGCATGCCGGCCAGCGGCCGGATGTCAGACTCTACCGTCGCGCTTTGCCCGGCCCTACCAACGTTTTGCGGAATCGATATGCGAACGCGCATAGCGCATCGGCCCGTCGTCGCCTAGCGGGCCGTTGCGTAAACGCATCGTCATGCGAACGACGCGTACTACGCACATCGAACGATTTCATCGATCGATATGACCGCCTCAACGGGTTTCCGGCGAACGACGTTCGCTGTCCGCACGATGCGTTCGCCGCAGCAGGCGTGCCGGACGCAATCGCAGCACACCTGCCGGGCCGGCGGCAATGCACATTACAAATCGGCCGCTCAGCGATTTACAAACCACGGATCGGCCGTTCATCGGCGCGTCCGTCGTCAATAGCATCGTGATCCTCGCAAACGTACTGATAAAAACAGAGGTTGGTCATGATCAAAAAAACGGTGGTACTGGGTTTGGTTTCGATCGGTTCGGTCGGCGCGCATGCGCAGAGTTCGGTAACGTTGTACGGGGTGGTCGACGCCGGCATCGCGTATACGAACAACCAGGGCGGCGCGAGCAACATCCAGCAGACGAGCGGCAAGCTGAGCGGCAGCCGCTGGGGCCTCAAAGGCGCGGAGGATCTCGGCGGCGGCCTGCAGGCGGTCTTCACGCTGGAAAGCGGGTTCCGGCCGAGCGACGGCGGGCTCGGCCAGGGCGGCCGACTGTTCGGCCGGTCCGCGTACGTGGGCCTCGGCAAGAAAGGGCTCGGCACGTTGACGTTCGGCCGTCAGTACGAGCCGATCACCGATCTCGTCGCGCCGTACTCGGGGGCGGGGTTCTGGTCTCCGGCCACGCACGTGGGCGACAACGACAACCTGAACCAGAGCTTCCGGCTGAACAACGCGGTGAAGTTCCGCAGCGACACGATCGCCGGCTTCACGGCCGACCTGCTCTACGCATTCAGCAACCAGGCCAATGGCGGCGCGGGCACCGGATTCTCGAACAACAACGCGTGGGGCGCATCGGCGAACTACGTGAACGGCCCGCTGTCGATCGGCGGCGGCTATGTGCGGTTCAATCATCCGAATGCGGCGTCGAATACGGGCGGCGCGGTGGGCGGCGCGACCTCGACCACCGGCAACGACTACAGCGGCGCGTTCTTCTACGGGCTGAACGGCGGTGTACTGAAGCAGCAGATCGGCGCGGCAGGCGCGAACTACGTGCTCGGCCGCGCGACGCTCGGCTTCGCGTGGAGCCACACGCAGCTCGATTATCTCGACGGTTCGTCGCGCAAGTTCAACAACTACGACGTGAATGCGCGCTACCAGCTCACGCCGGCGGCGACGCTGATCGGGGTCTATACGTTCACCGACGGGCGCGCGAGCGGCCTGCCGGGCACGAGCGGCCAGACGCTGAAGCCGCGCTGGCATCAGTTCACGCTCGGGTTCGACTATGCGTTGTCGAAGCGCACCGATATCTACGTGTCGGGCATCTACCAGCTCGCGGCCGGCGATGCGAGCACCTCGACGCCGGGCGGCTATCGCAAGATCGCAGCGATCTCGAACATCGGCAGCGCGTCGTCGACGAACCGCCAGCTCGCGTTCGTCAGCGGGCTGCGCGTGAAGTTCTGACGGCACGCACACCGGGCGTCGCGCAACGGGCGCGATAAGCAAAGCGGGAATCGTTGTTTGCCGCGCCGCGCCCGGTTGCCGAGAATGATCGTTTCCCCCGCGCGCGACATGCGTTCGACCATGACCGATTCCCGTTTTCCTGCCCGATCGCCGCGCAGCGGCCGGCGCGCGGCGCTGCGCCAGCTCGCCGGCGGCTGGGCGGCCGCGATGCTGCCCGCCAGCGGCGCGCTCGCGAGCCAGCCGCTCGACGTACCGCCGTGGACGCGCACGCCCGGCGCACCGCTGCTGTCGCCACCGTACGGCCTGCCGGCGGAGCACGAACGCGACGTGATCCGTCGCAGCGCCCGTACCCCTGCGCTACCCGGTTCCGGCTCGTCGATGACGCCGCTCGCCGACCTGTTCGGCGACATCACGCCGAACGGGCTGGTCTACGAGCGTCATCATGCGGGCGTGCCCGACATCGATGCGCAGCGCCATCGCGTCGTCGTGCACGGCCTCGTGCGCGAGCCGCGCGTCTTCACGCTCGACGACCTGCTGCGCTTTCCGTCCGAATCGCGGATCCACTTCCTCGAGTGCTCGGGCAACACCGGCAGCGAATGGAACGGCCCGAGCGGGCTGCCGGTTCAGTTCACGCATGGGTTGCTGTCGTGCTGCGAATGGACGGGCGTCCGGCTGTCGACGCTGCTCGACGAAACCGGCATCGATCCCGATGCACGCTGGCTGCTCGCCGAAGGCGCCGATGGCGCGGCAATGACGCGCAGCCTGCCGCTCGACCGGCTCCTCGAGCGCGCGCTGGTCGTCTATGCACAGAACGGCGAGCGGCTGCGCCCGGAGAACGGTTACCCGGTGCGGCTGATCGTGCCGGGTTTCGAAGGCAACACGAACATCAAGTGGCTGCGGCGGCTGAAGCTGGTGCGTGCGCCGGAGATGACGCGCGAGGAAACGTCGAAATACACGAATCTGCTGCCCGACGGCTGCGCACGCCAGTTCGTGTTCGAGATGGATGCGAAGTCGGTGATCACACGGCCGTCGGCCGGCCACCGGCTCGCCGCGCACGGCTATTACCCGATCAGCGGCTACGCGTGGTCGGGCCGCGGCCGGATTCGCGCCGTCGACGTGTCGACCGACGGCGGCCGCACGTGGCGGCCCGCCCGGCTCGCCGGCGACGTACGCGACCGCGCGCTGACGCGTTTCGAGGCCGACTGGGTATGGCGCGGCGAGCCGGCCGACCTGCAAAGCCGCGCGACCGACGAGACAGGCTACGTGCAGCCGACCCGTGACGCGCTCGTCGCCGCACGCGGCCTGAACTCGCAGTACCACTACAACGGCATCCAGAACTGGCGCGTCGGCGCCGACGGCGAGGTGCGCAATGCGTAAGCCGCTTGCTTGCCTGCTGGCGGCCTGCGCGATGACGACGAGCGCGTTCGGCGCCGGTTTCGACCTGGGACGGCCAATCGATCGCGCGGCGCTCGCCGCGTGGGACATCGACATCGCGCCGGACGGCAGCGGCCTGCCGCCCGGCGCGGGCACGGTCGCACGCGGCGCTCACGTGTTCGCCGAAAAATGCGCGATGTGTCACGGCGCCGGCGGCGAAGGCGGCGTCGGCGATCCGCTCGTCGGCGGCATCGGCTCGCTCGCGAGCACGAAGCCCAGAAAGACCGTCGGCAGCTACTGGCCGTACGCGACGACGCTATTCGACTACATTCGCCGGGCGATGCCGTACAACGCGCCGCAATCGCTGAGCGCGGACGACGTCTATGCGGTCACCGCGTACGTCCTCCACCTGAACGGCATCGTGCCCGGCGACGCCCGGCTCGACGCGCGCACGCTGCCGCGCGTACAGATGCCGAACCGCGACGGCTTCGTGCCCGACCCGAGGCCGGGCAGGCTATGACGCACGCCGCGCCGCTTGCCGCCGCATCGGGCCGCACACCCATGCGCATCGCGTCGCCCCTTTCAGCAAGGACCCCGTAATGAGCGATCCCTCCGTCACCGCCCCGCTTGCGCCGTCGCCGTTCGTCGACGTTCGTTCGCCGGCGGATTTCCCCGACAGCCCCGTATCGCGCACGCTCGCGCAGCCGTTGATGCTCGGGCTGTTCCTGCCGATCCAGGCCGGCGGATGGAGCGCATCGACGCTGCCGCGCTCGACCGACTGGACGTTCGACTACAACGCCGATCTCGTGGCCCGAGCCGAAGCGCTCGGCTTCGATCTCGTGTTCGCGCTGTCGCAGTGGTTGCCGAAAGGCGGCTACGGCGGCGTGTTCGACGGCCACGCACTCGACTCGTTCATGACGCTGGCCGCGCTCACCGCGCGCACCGAGCGGATCATCCTCGTCGCGACGAGCCACGTGCTCTACGGGCCGTGGCATCCGCTGCATTTCGCGAAGTTCACCGCGACGCTCGACCACATCTCGCGCGGGCGCTGGGGCATCAACGTGGTGACCGGCCACCGCGCGATCGAGCACGAGATGTTCGGCTGGAACCGGATCGAACACGACCGGCGCTACGAGATGGCCGCCGAATTCCTCGATGCGGTCCAGCAGTTGTGGGCGCAACCGGATAATTTCAGCTACACGCCCGAACTGTCGAGCTGGCGGCTGGGCGGCGCATTCGTGACGCCGAAGCCGCGCTACGGCCGCCCGCTGCTCATCAACGCGACGGGTTCCGATGCGGGCATCGCATTCGCCGCGCGCTATTCGGACATCGTGTTCGTCACCAGTCCGGCCGGCCCCGACGCCGAACGCGCGATCGATGCGCTGCCCGCGCATACCGCACGCGTGAAGGCGGCCGCCGCCGCGCACGGCCGCACGATCCGTACGCTGCTCAATCCGCTCGTGATCTGCCGCGAGACGGCGACCGAAGCGCGCGCGTACCGCGACGCCATCGTCGCGCATGCGGACGAAGGCAGCTTCCATCGCTTCGACAGCGACGCGCACGCGTGGCGCGGCGGTTTCGAGCAGCGCGCGCAAGCCGCCGCGCGCGCGATCGGCGGCAACATCTCGATCACAGGCTCGCCCGAAGAAGTCGCCGATACCCTCGTGCGGCTGCATCGCGCGGGCATCGACGGCATCCAGTTGAGCTTCTACGACTTCAAGCCCGATCTCGACTTCTTCGGCGAGCGCGTGCTGCCGCTGCTGCGCGAAGCCGGCTTGCGGCGTTGACGTTCGCGGGGCTGCAACCCGGCGCGGCGGCGCAGCAGCCGCGCCCGGCGGCCGTCGTCAGAACACGCGCCCTTCGGCCAGGTGCGTCGTCACGCCGTTCAATGCGTAGTCGCCGATCACGCGCGCCTTGTGCAGCAACGGGTTGTGGCTGAAGATCGTGCGCAGGTTGCGCCAGTGGCGATCGAAGTTGTGCTCGCGCGCCGTCGCCGATGCCCCGCCCACTTCGAACAGCCGCTCGGCCGCATGCAGCGCAAGCTTGCTGACGATCAGCTGCGTGCGCGCGGTCGCGAGCGCGCTGTCGAGCACGAGCGCATCCGCGTCGGCGGCGCCTGCTTCGATCGCGTCGGCGGAGCGGTCGAGCGCGCGTGCGTTTTCTCGTACGAGCGCGTCGATCGCATGGCTATGCGCGGACAGCTCGCCGACGATCTGCTGGATGAAATGATCGTCGCGCGCGGTCGGTGCCGGGCTGTGCAGCGCGGGCCGGCCGTGCGCGAGCACGTAGCGGCGCGCATCGGCCACCACGTTGCGCACGATGCCCGCGCCCGTCGCGACGAGATGAAGCTGCCGCAGCGCGCCGCAATGACGGCCGACGAGCGTCGATCCGTCGCGCGGGACCACTTCGTCCGCGAACACCTGCACGTCGTTCAGCAACAGGCTGCCGCTCGCCGTCATGCGCTGGCCCATCCCGTCCCAGTCGTCGAGCACCTGCAGGCCGTCGCGCGCGACGGGAACGATCACCGCGAGCGCATCGCCCTGCTCGTTCTCCACGTTGATGCGCGCGAAATCGGCGAACGCGGTGCCCGTCGAATAGTATTTGCGGCCCGTCACGCGGTAGTGGTCGCCGTCGCGACGCAGCACGGTCGTGTTCTCGCCCGGGCGCGACGTGCCGCGCTCGGTCGACGCGCCGCCGAAGATCGCACCACTGAGCACGCGCGCGAGCTGCACGTCGTTGAACGCCGTGCGCGGCGACAGCCGCAGCGTCTCGGTCTGGTCGTAGTGGATGCGCAGCGCGTGCGCGAGATTCGAATCGGCGGCCGCCAGCGTCGCGATCGACTCGAACAGGTCGACCAGCGTGCCGCCGAGGCCGCCGCGCTCGACCGGAATCCGCAGCGCGCCCAGTGCCGAGCGCCGGAAGATCGCGAAGCCTTCGAACGGCAGTGCGCGACGCACCTCGCGTTGCGCGGCATCCTGCCCGATGGCAGTCGCGAGATCGGGCAGCGTGGCAAGCGCGTCGCGCAATGCGTCGCGCGGATCGACGGCATCACGGGCAGTCATTCGGCAGGTCCTTGTTCGGGAAGATCGGGGCGTGTCGCGGTAGCGCACGACACGGTGTCCGCAAGTATAGGGACACCCCCGCCACGCGTAAAAAGCCGATTTCAGCTTACGTTATGCCCGCGCCGGGATTGATCGCGCACGGACGCCGTCAGTGCTGAATGCCCCAGCGCCGCACGGTCGCGCGCTCGAGTGTATCGAACACGAGGTTCTCGACCAGCAGCCCGATCACGATGACGGCCGCGAGACCGGCGAACACGCGGTCCGTATACAGCTCGTTGCGGTTCTGGAAGATGTACCAGCCGAGGCCGCCCTGCCCCGCGCTCGCGCCGAACACGAGCTCGGCCGCGATCAGCGTGCGCCACGCGAATGCCCAGCCCACGCGCAGTCCCGACAGGATCGACGGCAGCGCGGCCGGCACGAGAATCAGCGCGATCTGGCGCAGGCCCGTGAGCCCGTAGTTGCGCCCGGCCATCTTCAGCGTGGCGGGCACGCCGACGAAGCCGGTATAGATATTGAGCGCGAGCGGCCACAGCACCGCATGCACGAGCACGAACAGCAGGCTCCCGGTGCCGAGTCCGAACCACAGCAGCGCGATCGGCAGCAACGCGATGGACGGCAGCGGATTGAACATCGACGTGAGCATCGTCAACAGGTCGCGGCCGATGCGCGTGGATACCGCGAGCGACGTCAGCGCGAACGCCAGCAGCACGCCCAGCGCATAGCCGCGCAGCAGCACCGACATCGAGATGCCCGTCTTCACGAGCAGTTCGCCCGACTCGATGCCCTGCACGAACGCGGCCAGCGTCGCGCCGAAGGTCGGGACGAGCAGATCGTTCGCGACGATGCGCGCGACGATCTCCCATGCGGCGATCAGCAGGAGCGCGATGACGCTGCGGCGAAACCATGCGGCACCGGCGATGCGGCGCAGCAGCGGCGCGGGCGCCGCGCGCTCGGCGTAAGGCAGCGTGTCGGGCGTGCGCGTGTATTCGGCCCGCACGGGCGGCAGCGGCGGCACGGCTGGATCGATCGTACTCATGATGCGGCGTCCTCCGTCGTCGGTACGTGCGGTGCGTCGGTGTCGAACAGCAGGCGATGGATCCGTGCGACGTTGTCGCGGAAGTCGCCCGTATCGACGTTGTCGAGCGAATGCTCGTGACTGTTGAGCTCCGCGCGCACGCGGCCCGGGTGCGGCGACAGCAGCAGAATCCGGTTGCCGACCACGAGCGCCTCCTCGATCGAGTGCGTGACGAACAGCAGCGTGAAGCGGAATTCGTCCCACAGCCGCAGCAGTTCCTCCTGCATCTTGCGGCGCGTGAGCGCATCCAGCGCGGCGAACGGCTCGTCCATCAGCAGCACGCGCGGCTGCATCGCCAGCGCCCGTGCAATCGCGACGCGCTGTTTCATGCCGCCCGACAGCGTATGCGGATAGGCGTCGGCGAACGTGCCAAGGCCGACCTTGTCGAGATAGTGCAGCGCGCGCTCGCGTGCTTCGGCGCGCGACAGCTTCGCGGCGACGCGCAACGGAAACGCGACGTTCTCGACGACCGTTTTCCACGGCGGCAACTGATCGAATTCCTGGAACACGACGATGCGGTCGGGCCCCGGCCCGCGCACCGGCCGGCCGTCGAGCGCGATCGAACCCGAGACGGGCTCGATGAAGCCGGCGATCGCCTTCAGCAGCGTCGACTTCCCGCACCCGGACGGGCCGAGCAGCACGAAGCGGTCGCTGCCGTACACGTCGAAGCTCACCTGATGCGTCGCACGAACGATCCGCGCGCCGCTGCGGTATTCGAGGCTGACCTGGTCGATCGCCAGCAGGCGTTCGCTGTGCGTGCCGGCCTGCGCGGCGGTCGCGGCCGGGCGATCGTCGGCACGCGTATCGGCCACGGCCGGCGCGGCTGGCGACGCGCCGCCACGTGCCGCATACGGCGGCAACCAGGTTCGGGGAGAAGTGGCGTTCACGATCGAATCTCTTGCGGGAAAAACATCAACATACGGCCGGGCGCCGCGCGGACCAACCATCGATTGCGCATATCGAAACCGCGCCGACGCATAAGCGTCGATCGCGGCGTCGGAACATCGGCGCCGCTCAGCTGCCGCCCGCCGTCGCCGGATCGTCGAAGAAGTAGTCGCGCCACGACTTCGGTTCGTTGCGGATCGCGCCGGTGCGATGCATGAACTGCGCGAGCGGCAGCGTGTTCTGCGGCGCGGTCTTGAACTGCACCTGCGGATTGCGCAGGATCTTCAGCAGCAGCGCGCGATCGATCTTCGATCCGTTCACGCGAATATAGGTATCGGCCGCGCGCTCCGGATCGGCCGCGATCTGTCGTGCGGCGTCGGCCAGCGCGGCGACGAACGCGCGATAGGTCTTCGGGTTGTCGTCGCGGAATTTCTCGGTCGCGTACAGCACCGTCGCCGAGCTCGGGCCGCCGAGCACGTCATACGAATTCAGCACGATGTGCGCGTTCGGGTTGCCGGCGAGCTCCTGCTCCTGGAACGGCGGATTGCCGAAATGGCCGGTGATCACGTTGCTGTTCGCGAGAATCGCGGCCGTCGCGTCCGGATGCGGAATCGCCTGCGTGAGCGCGTCGAGCTTGTCGAACTGCTTGTCGCCCCACTGCTTCGCGGCCGCGTACTGCAGCACGCGCGACTGCACCGACACGCCGACCGCCGGCACCGCGATACGGTCCTTCGCGCTCAGATCGGCGATCGTCTTCACGTTCGGGTTGCTGCTCACGAGGTAGTACGGAAAATTGCCGAGCGACGCGACGCCCTTCACGTTCTGTCGGCCGCGCGTGCGGTCCCACACGGTCAACAGAGGGCCGACGCCCGCGCCCGCGATGTCGACCGCGCCGGACAGCAGCGCGTCGTTCACGGCCGCGCCGCCTGACAGTCGCACCCAGTCGACCTTGATGTCGAGGCCGGCCTTGCGCCCCTCCTTCTCGATCAGGTGCTGGTCGCGCGCGACGTTCAGCATCAGGTAGACGACGCCGAACTGCTCGGCGATGCGAATGTGACCTTCCGCGTGCGCGGCGTGCGGGATGACCGCGCCCGCGAAGGCGAGCGCGGCGGTGAGCGTGGCCGCCAGCGCGCGACGCGCCGGCAAGAACGAAAACGACATCGGAACTCCGGTCGGGATGGGTCGGAAATGAATGACGCGGCGCGCGGCTCAGAAAGGCGCGTCGCCTTCGATCGTCGTGCGGTACAGCTTGCGGCGCAGGTGGTCGGGCGTGCCGGCGGCGAGATGCATCAGCGAGCGGTTGTCCCAGAACACCAGATCGTGATCGCGCCACGCGTGCCGATACAGGTGCTCGGCGCGCACGCTGTGCGCGAACAGTTCGTCGAGCAGCGCACGGCTTTCGTCGTCGGGCAGCCCGACGATGCGCGTCGTGAAATGCTCGCTGACGAACAGCGCCTTGCGGCCGGTTTCCGGATGCGTGCGCACGACCGGATGCACGACCGCCGCGACCTGCGCGATCTGTTCGGGCGACAGGTTCGGCCGCCACGGGCTGCGCGCCTGCAGTTCCGCGTAGCGCGCGAGATACGTATGCTCGGCGCGCCGCCCTTCGACCGCGCGGCGCAGATGGGCCGGCAGCGTGTCCCACGCGAGATGCATGTTCGCGAACAGCGTGTCGCCGCCTTCCGCCGGCAGTTCCTGCGCGTGCAGCAGCGAGCCGAGGCTCGGTTTTTCCTTGTACGACAGGTCGGAATGCCAGAAATGGCCGGCGTCGCCGAGCCCGACCGGCTTGCCGTTCTCGACGATGTTCGACACGATCAGCACTTCCGGATGGCCGGCCAGTGCGAACTGGTGCAGCACGTGGATCTGCAGCGGTCCGAAGCGGCGGCTGAACGCGATGTGCTCGTCCGGCGTGATGCGCTGGTCGCGAAACACCAGCACGTGGTGATCGAGGTGTGCACGATGGATGCGCGCGAAATCGTCGGCGTCGAGCGGTTGCGACAGGTCCAGGCCGATCACTTCGGCGCCGAGCGGCGCGTCGAACGGCACGATGTCGAAATGCTGCGCCGCGCCGCCCGGCCGCAAGGCGGGATGTCCGGCGGAAAGCGTTGCGGCGTCGCTGAGGGTGGTAGTCGTCACGGCACGGCCCTGATTCGGTCAAAACGCGAATCTACGAGGCCGTGCCGGCGTGCGTCAACGAAGCGATTCGGATACGTTTATCTGCTGCGGTGATAAAGATCGCTGCTCGCGCATACGGCGCCGAGCAGCGGCGGAGTCGTGCAGCCGGTGCCGATGACCGGAGGTGCCGTCCGCATCCAGCCGCCTCGGCCTGGGCCCCGAGCCGGCTAAGGCTGCCCCGCCCCGCCCGACGCCCCATAGATCTGCCCGGTCACGTAGCTCGCGCGCGACGAAAGCAGCTCGACATAGATCGACGCGATCTCGGCCGGTTGTCCCGGCCGCCCCATCGGCACCTGCTCGCCGAATTTCTCGACGTTGTGCGTCGTCTGTCCGCCGCTGACCTGCAACGGTGTCCAGAACGGCCCCGGCGCGACGCCATTGACGCGAATGCCGCGCTGGATCATCTGTTTCGCGAGCCCCTTCGTGAAATTCGCGATCGCCGCTTTCGTCATCGCGTAGTCCAGCAGGTTCGCGGACGGGTCGTACGCATTCACCGACGTCGTATTAACGATCGCCGAGCCGGGCGGCATGTGCGGAATGGCCGCCCGCGTGATCCAGAACATCGCATAAAGATTGGTGCGCAGCGTCCAGTCGAACTGCTCGGTGCTGATGTCGAGGATCGAGTCGTGGCTCTGTTGGCGGGCCGCGTTGTTCACGAGGATGTCGAGCCCGCCGAGCGCGGCGACCGCCCGCTCGACGAGCCCGTTGCACGCGCCTTCGCTGCGGATGTCGACCGGCAGCGGCACCGCCTTGCGGCCTGCGCTGCGGATCAGGTCGACGACTTCGCGCGCATCGGGCTCCTCGTCGGGCAGATAGACGATCGCGACGTCCGCGCCCTCTCGTGCACAGGCGATCGCCACCGCACGGCCGATGCCCGAATCGCCGCCGGTGATCAGCGCCTTGCGACCATCGAGCCGGCCGCTGCCGCGATAGCTGCGCTCGCCGTGATCGGGGCGCGGCGTCATGCGGCCCGCAAGCCCGGGCCACGGCTGGTGCTGCTGCGGAAACGGCGCGTGCGGATAGAGCGTGCGCGGATCGCGCGGCGCCGTATCGCCGGCATCGGGCGCGCCGCCGCCCGTCTGCGCGATCGTCGGCAGGGCGACGCTGGCGACCAGTCCGGCCGTCGTGCCCTGTACCCATTTGCGACGGGATTCGGAAACTTCGTCTGATGACATGTTGGACTCCGGTGCGTGGTTGTCGGAACGCAGCAGGCCGCGACGATTCGGCCGACGCGCGCGCTACAGCGGCCGCGGCCGCTCGCCCGAATCGTCGGGCGCATCGTGCTCGCCGGGCCACGGCTGGCCGGCCGGATCGCGTACCTCGGTCTGGCGCGGGTCGTCCGGCACGACCTTGCGCGCCTGATCGTCCGGGATCGTGTCGAGTTCGCCGCCGCCGGGCGCATGGCCGGGGCGCGCGGTCGATTCGCCGCCGGGTGTCGAGCGGCGCCGGCCCTGCGCGTCGGCTGCGTCGCTTGCCGCGTCGGGCGACGCGGTGTCCTGCCGTTGACTGTCACGGGTCATGAGCTTCTCCCTGTGCGGATGCTGAATGCGTTGCGCCGCACCGCGCCGCGATGGGTGGTGCGGCGGCCCGCAACGCTTCCAGCAAGCGACATGCCGTCGTCGGACTGCCCCGTCGCACCGCGAGCGGATGAATCCGCTAAAGAAATTACAAGCGGCGCGTCATCCGGCACAGCCTCCGCAACACGCGCGGCAGCGCCGATGCGACACGCAACGCGGCACGCGCGATGCTCGGAAGCGACATGCCGGCTGCGTGCCGGCGCCCTTTCGACGCAGCCGAGGACGATCATGAGCGCGATGCACGCGACAAACGCAACAAACCCGACACCGAACGACGACGACATGACCGACACGCCGGATATTCCGCCGCCGGAGCCCGACGACGGGCGCCACGACGACCTGCCCGACTTGCCGGACCCGACCGAAGTGGGCGAGGACGGTTAGCCATCGCGTCGCGGCAGTGTGCGTAGGTGCTCCGTCGCGCGCTTGGCGGCGTGCGATGCGAAGTGCGCCGGCCGCGCGCCCTGCCTACTTGTTGCCCGGCTCGCGCGTGCGCTCGCCGTACGTGCCGTTGCCGCAGTGCGGGCATTTCGGAATCGGGTGTCCCGCCTGCACGTGCGTCGACCGGTGGCATTTCTCGCATCGAAAGTCACCGGTTTTTTCCGCTTTCTCTCCTGCGTGCGCCGTCATCTTCGTTCTCCTTCCGGCTTGCGATTACCCGCGCTTCACCGCGTGCGTCGCCTTTCGTGCGCGACCTCGCTGCTCGGCACCGCGTCGACGTCCTGCAGCGGCTCGCCCGGAATGCGGCGCTTCGCGGACTGATCGACCGGCAAATCCGCCGCCTGTTCGCCGCGCCCGTCCGCGCTGCCGCCCTCGGCATCGAGCTGCTGTTCGGCCCGCCGCCAGTATTCGTCGGCCCTGCCGTCGGGCGCGCCGTCCGCCTGCCACAGGCGGTACGCTCGCTCCCGGATCTGCGTTTCTCTCTCTTCGTTCATGTCGTTCTCCGTGTCTGCGATGGCGATCACCGGTCCGGGCGCGACGGCGCCGATACCGCACCGAGCGTCGACGACATCCCTCCGTCGGCGTCGGTCGCCAGATCGCCCAGCGCGACGATGCCGACCAGCCGCTTCTGCCGGTCGACCACCGGCACGCGGCGAATCTGCGCGTCCTCCATCTTCTTTTGCACCACTGAAATGTCGTCGTCCTCGTAACACCAGTTCGCGGGCCCGCTGACGACGCCTTCGACCGCTTCGTCCGGCGGCACGCCCATCGACACCGCGCGCACCACGATGTCCCGGTCCGTCAGCATGCCGATCAGCCGCGTGCCGTCGCATACGGGCAGCGCGCCGACATTCAGGTCGCTCATCAGCCTGGCCGCCTCGCGCAGGCTCTGCGTCGGACCGATGGTCGCCGCGTCGCGTGTCATCACTTCCGATACACATGTCATGTTTCGCTCCTTGGTAAGCCGCCTGTCGCGGCCTGCTGCACGAGCATCGCGCGTTCCGGCGGCCGCCGCGCGTCAGTTTTCCGTCGAACAGCGGACCGACGTCAGGCCGGCCGATTCGACGATCCGTATCAGTTGCTTCAGCATCACGTCGGCGCCGGCCGCTTCGCGCCACTGCACGAACAGTTCCTCGTCGCGCACCCCGCGTGCGGCCGTTTCGCAAAAGCTTTTTGTCCGGCACGTGAATCCCGCGTCGCGCAGCTTCGCGGCCAGTTGTTCGCGGGCAGCCGAGCCCAGCGGATACTCGACCGTGACCAGCGCGGTCCTGACGCGCCGCAAGCGCTGCTCGACCAGCCGCAGCGGCCAGACGACGAGCAGCGCGAGCACGAGCCCGACCGCACCGAGCGACAACTGGCCGCCGCCGATGCACAGCCCGATGACCGTCACGAACCACAGCGTCGCGGCCGTGGTGACGCCGGACACCAGGCCGTCGCGATGAAGAATCGCGCCGCCGCCGATGAAGCCCATCCCGGTCAGGATGCCGAGCGGCAGCCGCATCAGGTCGAGTACCGAGAACGCGCCCTCCGGTTTGCCCGCCTGCAGCAGCAGCGCATTGACCTGCAGCATCGACAGGCACGCGGCGAGGCAGACGAGGATCGTCGTGCGCAGTCCGGCCGTCTTGCCGGATTCGCTGCGATCGACGCCGATCAGCCCGCCCGCGACGAGCGCCAGCGCGATCCTGACCAGCACGTCGTGCCACTGCAGTACGACCGGCATCGCTTCCATGCGCCCTCCCGTGCAAATCGTCGTGCGTCGGGACGCGAACGCCGCCGACGAGGCTGGGGCGGTCGCAAGGATCGGGCCTGCTTTCGGAGGATGGCGGCGCGTGTAGTGCGTCGGATGGAATTGTAGAAAGGGCGTGCCGCGAGCAGCGTACGTCAGTGGCGAAGGTGCCGGAGCGGTGTGCGGAATGATCGCATGCTGCCGCTCGGCGCGCCGGAGGCGGCGGACGGACTGCCGGCACGGACATTCAGCGGCGCCCTCCGCGGCGTGCCCGTCGAACGCGCGTGCACAGGCGCCGACACCCTCTTACTCCGTATCCGATCAGATACGAAACTCGCCTCCGTGATCCTTTCTCGGCATTTCGTTCCCGACCGGGAACGAAACGATGTCGCCGCTATCGGAATCCACCCTTCGTTCCCGTACGAATACGAACCGCTGCCCGATCCGGCGAGTTATGCAATACTGTTCCCGATCAGATACGAAGCACGGAGAACGTCATGTCGGAGTCCCAATCCGTCGACACGATCGGCGCGCTCGCCCACTTCATTCGCGCGGCGCGAATCCAGCAGGGGTTCACGCGGGACGAACTCGCGAACGCGACCGGGCTGTCGCCGAAATTCATCAGCCAGGTCGAAGCCGGCAAGCCGACCGCGCAAATCGGCAAGGTCATGCTGCTGCTGAGCGAGCTCGGCGTGCGGCTGTACGCCGAGTCGTCGATCGAGATCTCCGAAGCCACCGCGCGGAAGGCCGCGCAGCGCCGCAGGAGCAGCCATGGCGGCTAGAATGCTGATCGCATCCGCGAACGGCGTGCGCATGGGCACGCTGACCGACGACAAGGGGATCTGGTCGTTCGCGTACGACCCGCAATGGCTTGCGTCGTCGGCCGCGTATCCGCTGTCGCCCGCGTTTCCGCTGCGCGCAGGCGTGTTCACCGACACGTCGACCGATCGCCCGGTCCAGTGGTTCTTCGACAACCTGCTGCCCGAGGAAGGCATGCGCACGTCGCTCGCGCGCGAGGCGAAGGTCGATGCGGCCGACGCGTGGGGCCTGCTCGCGTACTTCGGCCGCGAGTCGGCCGGCGCGCTGACGCTGCTGGCCGACGGCGAGCAGGAAACGCCCGGCGGCCTGCAGCCACTGCCGCTCGACGAGCTCGAGCGCCGGATCCAGGCGATGCCCGAGCGCGCGCTGACGGCCACCGCGCCCAAGCGCATGTCGGCGGCCGGCGCGCAGCAGAAGCTGCTGCTGGTGCTGCGCGGCGACGCGCCCGACTACGCGCTGTTCGAGCCCGTCGGCAGCGAACCGTCGATGCACCTGCTCAAACCCGACATGCGCGCGGCCGGCTATCCGCATTCGGCGATCAACGAGTTCTTCTGCATGCAGCTCGCAAAGAAGATGGGGCTCGACGTGCCCGACGTGCATTTCCTGCGCGCGCCGTCCGCCTGCTACGTAATCGACCGGTTCGACCGCGACGTCGCGTCCGAACCGGCCGGGCGCGTGCATACGATCGACGCGATGCAGTTGCTCAACTACGACCGCGGTTTCAAGTACCAGCGGGCCAATGCACAGGAGCTCGCCCGCGCGATCGACCGCACCAGCACACGTGCGCTGACACGCCTGTCGGTGTTCCGCTGGACCGTGTTCAACGTGGTGGTCGGCAATGCCGACGCGCACCTGAAGAACCTGTCGTTCTTCGTCGACGCGCGCGGCTACCGGCTCGCGCCGTTCTACGACATCGTCAGCACCGTCGTGTATCACACGCCGACGCACCGGCCCGACCATCGCGGCGATCACTGGCCGCACTGCGAGCTGACGATGCCGCTCGGGCATGCGACACGGTTCGCCGATATCGACGCGAATGCACTGGTCGAATTCGGCCAGGCGCTCGGGCTCAGGGAGAAAGCAGCCGCCAGCGAACTGCAGCGCTTTCTCGAACCGCTCGATCGTCAAGTCGATCAGACGCTCGATGAAGTGCGAAACATCGCGCATCCGGACGCCGGGGAAATGCGATTGCTGAATTCGATCGTCGCGATGCCGATCGCGGAAATGGGGCGCGCGCTGCGGCCGGCGCGCGCATAGGTTGCCGCGCGTGGGTGTCGTGCCGCCGCCGATACCCGCGCACCGCCCCGCCCGGCGAATGCATGGGCGTCAGCGGCGCACGGCAAAGGCATCGACGCCCGTCGCCGCCGCGGACCACGCCCACAGCCGCGCCGCATCCTCCGGATCGATCGCATGCGGCCGCACGCCCGATTCCTCGTTGCCGCGCGTCACCGTGGCGACGTCGCAATCCTCGCAATAGACGCCGCCGAGATCGGCAATGCGCGGCGACGTCGCCGCCCATACCTGGGTGGCCGCGCCCTGCGCAGGCGTCTTGAAGGTCGGATCGATCGGCACGCCGTGTTCGTCGACCCAGCCCTGCGCCATCATTTCCTCGCGCGTCAAATGACGTTGCAGCGGCGTCGCGATCTTGCCGGGATGCAGCGAATACGCGCGAACGCCGAACGGCGCGCCGAGCCCGTCGAGCTGCACCGCGAACAACGCGTTGGCGGTTTTCGACTGCCCGTACGCGAGCCATTTGTCGTAACCGCGCGCGAAATCGATATCGTCCCAGCGGATCGGCGACAGCCGGTGCCCGAGCGAGGACACCGCGACCACGCGCGCGCCGTCGCCGTGCGCGAGCGCAGGCCACAGCCGGTTGACGAGCGCGTAGTGACCGAGGTGGTTGACGGCCATCTGCGCTTCGCGACCGTCGCCGACGCGGGTCTCGGGGCACGCCATGATGCCCGCGCTGTTGATGACGACATGCACGTCGCGACGCGCGTCGACGAACCGCGCGGCGAATGCGGCCACGCTCGCGGGGTCCGCCAGATCGAGCGTCGCGATCTCCACGCCTGCGATGCCGCGCATCGCTTCGCGCGCGGCCACGGCGCTGCGTGCGCCGACGACGACGTGCGCACCGGCGTGCGCCAGTGCGCGCGTGGTTTCGAGCCCGAGACCCGAATGGCCACCCGTGACGATGGCGGTCTTGCCGTGCAGGTCAAGGCCGGCCAGTACGTCGGTCGCCGTCGATCCAGCGTCGAATCCGGAATGAAGGGGGTGCTGCCTGCTCGTCATTGAAAGCTCCTGGAATGATGCTCGACGCGCGCGGCCGCCCGTCGGCCGCGTCGCTGCACGAGATCATTCTCCGGCCGCGCGTCCGGACTGTGAATGCAATAGAATCCGGTTTTTCGTCGAGATCGTCCGGGGATTGCGCGTGGACCCGCTATCGGAAGTACTGTCGCTGCTGGAAACGCGCGACTCGTTTTTCACCGGCCTGCGGGCCGGCGGCCCGTGGGCAGTCGACCTTCCGCCGCCCGACGGGATCAAGTTCAACGCGGTGGTCGAAGGCAGTTGCTGGCTGACCGTCGACGGTGCGGGGCCGCCCGTCCGGCTGCGCGCGGGGGACTGCTTCCTGCTCGCCGCGCCGCGCGCATTTTCGCTGGCGAGCGATCCGTCGGTCGCGCCGGTGCCGGCCGCCGACGTGTACCGGCATCTCGAACGCGGTATCGCGCACTACGGGCAACCGGCCGACTGCTTTCTGATCGGCGGCCGCTTCACGTACGAGGAACGCATGCCGCTGCTGCTCGGCAGCCTGCCGCCCGTGGTCGTCGTGAGTGGCGATTCCGAACCGGCGGCGGTACTCCGCTGGTCGCTGCAGCAGCTCGCACGGGAGTTCGGCGCGTCGTCGCCGGGTGGGTCGCTGATGGTCCGGCATCTCGGACACATGATGCTGGTGCAGATCCTGCGGCGCTATGTGGACGCCGGCGCGAACGGCGATGCCGGATGGCTGGCCGGGTTCGCGGATGCGCGGGTCAGCGCGGCGCTGGCCGCGATTCACGCCGCGCCCGAGCGACGCTGGACCGTCGACGCGCTGGCGGCCTGCTGCCACGTGTCGCGTTCGACGTTCGCGCTGCATTTCAAGCGGCGGCTCGGGTTCGGGCCGCTCGAATACGTGCTGCGCTGGCGGATCCAGCTGGCGATGCGGGAACTGCGCAGATCGAACGCATCGATCTCGGCGATCGCGCAGCGGCTCGGCTACGACTCGGATAGCGCGTTCGGCCATGCGTTCAAACGCATCGTGGGCTGCTCGCCGCGCGCCTATCGTCACGACGTGACGAAGGAACCGGGCAACTAGCGTCTTGACCGCCTTCGTCGGGCGCGTGATGTTGCGATTCCGCCGACGTCATGCATTCACATTACGACCATCGGGATAAGTATTCTTATCACAATATGCCGATTTAATTTCCGAACTCGACCGTGCAGCAATGCGTCAGCGCATCACGCGCTGGTATGCCGCAATTTCCCGTCGATGTGCTGCGGCAGCCTCAGCAGGTTGAAGATCGGGCACACCGCTTCGACCGCCTGATGCAACGCGCGGATGGCCTCCGGCGGCTCCGGCGACACGATGTCCAGCGTATAGCGGATGTTGTGCGGAAAGACCGGCACATGTTCGAACCCGGGTTGCTGCGCGAGCGGATGCTGGTCGCCGGTGACTTCGACTTCGATCGCGTCGATCTTCAACCCCTGCTCCGCGGCCTGGATCAACGTGATGTGCGTGAGGCAACTGCCGAGCACCCCAAGCTGCAGTTCCGGCGATGCGGGCCCGAGGTTGTAGCCCGCGAAATCGGGCGGGCTGTCGCTGATCACCTGGAAATCGCGAATCCGGATCTCGCGCACGCCGCTGCGGCCGAGCGCGCGCACGGTCGCCTTCAGCGGCGTCGCCTTGAAATCGGGATCGTTGCGGGCGGCCTGCTGCTTCGCGTGCCACGCAGCGCGCTTTTGCGCGAGATAGTCGTTCAGGGTCGTCATGGTCAAGTCATGGGTAGCGGCACGCACGCGACGGATCGGTTCGCTGCGCGCCGAAGCGATCAGTCGATCGCCGGAATCCACGCGGCCGTCGCCGCGTCGCTCGCGCGGAACGCCGGAAACTTCGCGCCGAGTTCGGCCACGGTATGAATGTCGTTTTTCACGAGGTCGTCGCGCGTGATCAGCGTCGGCTTGACCGCGATGCGCGCGCCCGGGTTTTGCCCGGCGACCAGCAGCGCCGCGGCCCGCACCGACACCGCGCCGACGACCGCCGGATTGGTCGCGGCCGTCGCGACCCATGCGCTGTTCGGCGCGCGGATGGCCTCGATGTCGGCCGTCGACACGTCCGCGCTGTAGATGCGCAGCTTCGACGACAGCCGGGCCTCGTCGGCCGCAAGCTTCGCGCCGCGCGCGAATTCGTCGTACGGCGCGAACACGACACGGATGTCCGGATTCGCGCGATACACGGCCGCCGCCTGGTTCGCGACCGACTGCGCGATCGGATTGTCGACGGTACCCCAGCGCGCCTTTTCCCGAACCTTCGGATGCGCGCGCTTGAAGTCGCGCCACGCGGCATCGCGGCGGTCCAGCGGCGCGAATCCGGCCACGTACACGTACCCTGCCGCGAATGCGTCGCCGTTGTCCTTCACGGCCTGATCGAGCAGCAGGTTCGCGAGGTCGCGATCGTTCTGCTCGATCTGCGGCACCTTCGGGTTGGCGAGATCGACGTCGAACGCGACGACCTTGATGCCTTTGTCCAGCGCCCGCTGCACGACGTCCTTCAGCGATTCCGGCAAGCCGTGATTGACGATGATCGCGGACACGCCGATGCTGATCGCCTGCTGAATCTGCTCACGCTGCTCGGCCGCATCCTGCCGGCCTTCGTAGATGCGCAGATCGACGCCGAGCGCGCGTGCCTGCTTCTGCGCGCCGGCTTCGTAGGCCTGGAAGAAATCGCCGGTCGACAGGTAGTTGACGAGCGCGATCTTCACTCCGCCCTTGTCGAACGGCGCGGGCGCGCCCTTGAGCGGGCCGGCATGTGCCGCGGGCACACCGAGCACGAGCGCGGCGCCCAGTACGAGTGCAGCGAGTTTCGGTTCGAGGCGCGACTTTCGGCGAAGCAACGAGCGCATGGCGTGTCTGTCTCCGTACAGGACGATATCGGCCCAATCTATCAGCACGGCACGCGAACTCAAACCGACCGATTCGGCAATCGATATTACTTTGGATAACAAACAGTCCCGCCCGCCAATCCTTCGAACCCGTTCGTGACCGAGCCGCGTCTCGGCAACCTCACGCATCACGCCCGGGCATCCGCCCGGCGCCCGATGCCGAACGTAAACGCGAGGGCCAGCACGAGCAGCACGCCCTTGATGAAATCCTGCATATAGTAGGGTGCGTTCAGCATCGTCAGCCCGTTGAGCAGTACGCCGACGAACACCGCGCCGACGACCGTGCCGAACACGTTGGGCCGCTTCGCGCCCCACACCGCGTAACCGATCAGCGCGGCCGCCACCGCGTCGAGCAGCAGCGAGTGCCCCGCGCTCACGTCGCCGCGGCCGACCCGCGCAGCGATCAGCACGCCGCCCAGCGAGGCGATCGCACCCGACACGACATACGCGGCGACGCGGTACCGTGCGGCCGGCGCGCCGGCCAGCCGCGCGGCCGTTTCGTTGCCGCCGATCGCATAGATCACGCGGCCCCAGCGCGTCGCTTCCATCGTGATGCAGCCCAGCACCGTCACCGCCGCGAGCACCAGTACCGGCAACGGTACGACATCGAACACGCGCAGCCGGCCGAGCGCGAGGAACGCGTCGGGGAACACGCCCGTGGCGTCCGTGCCGTCCGGCAGCACGGAGCCGGTCGCGAGCGAACGGCCGCCGGTCGGGATCAACTGCAGGCCGGCCAGCAGGAACAACGTGCCGAGCGTCGCGAGCTGGTCGGGCACACGCAGCCGCGTAATCAGCACGCCGTTGAACAAGCCGGCGGCCACGCCAAGCGCGACGCAGGCGATCACGGCCCCCCATGCGCTGCCGTGCCAGACGACCAGCACGTAGCTCGCGGCCATCTGCGCGGTCGCGGCCACGCTGCCGACCGACAGGTCGAAGCCGCCGGCCGCGAGCGTGACCGTCACGCCGACACCGAGCAACGCGACGATCGACACCGCCTGCAGGATGCTGAACAGATTGTCGACGTTCAGGAACGCAGGCTCCTTGAGCGCGAACACGACCACGAGGACGGCCAGCACGAGCAGGATGCCGGTTCGTTCGAGCGCATCGCGGATACGCGCGGGCACGGGGCGCGACGACCGTTCGACGGGAGCGGCATGACGCACGGCGGAAGAAGTCGCGGGTTTCATGAGCAGGCACGCACGATGGAAGAAGTCGGAGGCAGGCAATCGAGCGTGGCGCGATCGAACCGCACGATACGATCGGCGATCTCGGCGGCTTCCTCGAGATCGCTGACGAACACGATCGTCGCACGCTCATGCGCATGACGCCGCAGCGTATCGACGATATCGGCGCGCGCGCCCGCATCGATGCCCTGAAACGGCTCGTCGAGCAGCAACAGCCGCGCCGGTTCGGCGTGCCAGCGCGCGAGCACGACCTTCTGCTGATTGCCGCCGGACAGATGCGCGACGCGATCGTCCGGCCCGTCGCAGCGAATGCCGAATCGCGAGATCGCCGCCTCGGCCGCCGTGCGTTCGCGCGTTCGGCGCACCGCGCCGCTGGCGAACCAGCGCGACAGGAACGGAAAACCGATCGTGCCAGCGATCGATGCGAACGGGACGCTGTCGGGAAACAACGACGTGCGCCATCGGTCCTCGCCGGCCAGGAATACGCCGGCGCGAATCGCGTCCGCCGGCGAACGTGGCCGCCACGGCCGGCCGTCGAGCGTCATCTCGCCGGCCGCCGCATGCACCGCGCCGAAGATCGTCCGCGCGAAGCGCGACTTGCCGCCGCCGACCGGGCCCGCGATCGCGACGATCTCGCCGCGCCGGGCATCGAGGTCGAACGGCGTGCTGGTCGGCGTCAGCCGGATCTGCCGCGCGCTGAAGCCCGAATCGCCCCGGGCCGCGGATCCGGCCAGCCCGGCACGTTCCGGCGCTGCGGCACGCGCACGCGGCAACGGCCGGCCGATCATCGTTTCCACCGCGGCGTCGAAATCGATCGGCGCGGCCAGATCGGCGACGATCCGGCCGTCGCGGACGATCGCCGCGCGATCGGCGATGCGGCGCAAATCGCCGAGCCGATGCGACACCAGCAGGATCGCGACGCCATCGCGGCGCAGCGCATCCACCCGTTCGAACAGCCGCTCGGCCTCCGCCGCGGACAAGCTGGCGGTCGGTTCGTCGAGAATCAGCAACGACGGCTGTCCGGCGAGCGCACGCGCCAGGGTCACGCGCTGCTGATCGGCCAGCGACAGCGATGCGAGCGGCGCCGCCAGATCGACGTCGAGCCCGACCCGCGCGGCGAGCGGTTGCGCCGCAGCGCGGCGCGCGGCCGGCGGCACGCGCCATGGCGAGGCCGGGTCGCACAGTCGGTCGAGCAGCAGGTTGTCGGCAATCGACAGCGTCGGCACGACGGCGTCGGCCACCGACTGGTGCACGGTCGCGACGCCGAGCCGCTTGGCCGCGTGCGGCGATGCCGGCCGATAAGGCTCGCCGCGCAATGCGAGCGTGCCGCCGTCCGCTTGCAGCGCGCCGCTCAGGATCTTGACGAAGGTCGACTTGCCCGCGCCGTTCGCGCCCATCAGCGCGACGACTTCCCCCGCGCCGATCGACAGGTCGAGCGCCGCCAGCGCGACGGTCGCGTCGAAGCGTTTCGCGATGCCCGTGGCGCTCAGGACCGGTGGCGACGCCGATCGAGGGGGCCGCGCTTCGCCCCGCGTCGCGTCCATGGTTTCATTCGTCGCGCTCTTCATGCCGGAAGGTTCCGGTCGGCACGATGCGGCTGCAGCAGGAACAGTACGTCATCGGTCATGTCATGCAACTCCGCTGAGGGTCCTCCGGTATCGAGCGGCTGATCAGCCGGCTTCAGCCACGGGAAACCGGAACGAAGCACCATAGGCCGTGTCCGGCAGGCGGTCCCGCCCGCTCAGCCGTGAACGGAAGGTGCCGCTCGCCGGCGTCGTCCGGTACAGGCCGCGCTTTTTCAGTTCCGGCACGATCAGTTCGGCGAAATCGTCGAGCGTACCCGGGCTGACCAGCGGATTGAGCATGTAGCCGCTCGTCGTCGACTGCCGTGCATGCTCGGCAAGCTGGTCCGCGACTTCGTCCGGCGAGCCGACGAGGATCAGGTCGGTGCCGCGCGTGACGCTCGCGAACTTGCGCCGCACGTCGCCGGCGGTGAGCGGCTTGCCGCTGCCGTCCGGCCGCACCACGTAGGACGTCAGCCCTTCCGTCTGCGTCGTCAGCGGTTCGTCGTCCGCATAGCGGTCGATGTCGATGCCGGTGTCGCCCGCATAGCTGACGAGTTGCGCCTGCTGGTGATAGTGCTGCTGCAGCGCGTGATATTTCTCCTTCGCGTCGCTCGACGAGCGCGCGGTCACGATCCGCAGCACCGTCAGCGACTTCACGTCGTCCGTCGCGCGACCGCGCTCGGCCGCGAGCCGTCGAATTTCGTCGAGGCCCGCGCGAATCTCGTGGGGATTCGACTTCGCGACGAACACGACCTCCGCGTGCTTCGCCGCGAATTCGCGCCCGCGCCCCGACCATCCGGCCTGGATCAGCACGGGCGAGCGCTGCGGCGACGGCGCGCAGACGTGCGGCCCATGCACGCGGTAATGCGTGCCTTCGTGCACGATCGGCCGCACGCGGTCGCCACGCGCATAGCGCGGCGCGTGCTTGTCGGCAACGACCGCGTCGTCCGCCCAGCTCCCTTCCCACAATTTGTATACGACGTCGAGAAATTCCTCCGCGCGCGCGTAGCGCTCGTCGTGGCCGATCATCCGGTCGAGCCCGAAGTTGCGCGCCGCGCTCGTCAGGTAAGACGTCACGATGTTCCAGCCGATCCGGCCGTTGCTCAGATGATCGAGCGTGCTGAATCGGCGCGCGAGCGCGAACGGGTGCTCGTAGGTCGTGCTCGCGGTCACGCCGAATGCGAGCCGCTCGGTCTGCGCGACGAGCGCCGGAATCAGCATCATCGGATCGTTCGCGGGCGCCTCGACCGCCCACTGCAGCGCCGCGTCGGCCGACCCGCCGTAGACGTCGTACAGGCCGAGCACGTCCGCGAAGAACAGCATGTCGAGATCGGCCTGCTCGGCCGTGCGCGCGAGGTTCGACCAGAATGCGAGCGTATTCGCGCGCAACCGTTCGTCGGCGGGATGGGCCCACAGGCTCGGCGCGCCGCCGCAGCCGACGCTGGCTTGTTCATACAGGGAAAACAGCAAGGGGCGAGGATCGGACATCGTCGAAATCGGTACCAGGCGGAAATCAGTTGGGGGCTGCCCACGCGCCCGACGACGCGCGGCGGCGCCGTACGGGCATGCGGTCGTCGGTCACGCGCGTCAGATAGCGATTGACGCGCTTCTCGAGACGGGCGGCAGGAATGGTCAGCAGTGCGACCAGCACGACATAGACGATCGCCGCACCGGCCAGCGGTTCATATACGCGCAACGTCTCGAAGCGCAATGTATTGGCCGTGCCCATCACGTCGAACACGGTCACGGTCGATGCGAGGACGGTCGATTTCAGCAGCAGGATCGCCTCGCCGACGAGCGCGGGCAGCGCAAGCCGCCAAGCACGCGGGCCGACGATGCTGCGCAGCACCTGCACGCGCGTCATCCCGTATGCGTGGCCGGCCTCGATCTCGCCGGCCGGTACCCCGGCGACCGCGCCGCGCAGGATCGTCGCGACGTACGCGCTCTCGTTCACGCTCAATGCGACGATCGCGTACCAGAATGCGTCGCGCAGCAGCGGCGACGCCCAGCTGTCGCGCATCCATTCGCGCGGAACGATCTGCCCGAATCCGTAGTACAACAGATAGAGCTGAACGAGTAGCGGCGTGCCGCGAATCAGCATGAGCCAGCTGCGCGCGGACCAGCGCAGCGGCGTATGGCGCGCACCGGCGGCGAGCGCGAGCGGCACGCCCAGCAGCACGCTGGCCGCGCCCGACACAAGCGTCAGCGCGAGCGTGGTCGGCACCGCGGCGAGCAGCTTCGGCATCACCGTATCGAGCAGGAAAGGTAGCGAGAAGATCATGTCGTCGCGCGCCTCGTGCCGCGATTCGCATGCCGCTCCAGCACCGCGAAGAGGCCGGTCGACGTGATGCTCAGCAGCAGGAACAGTGCGGCCGTGACGAGGTAGAAGAACACGTAGTGCCGCGTCGCGCCGGCCGCGAGCTGGCTCGCCTTCAGCAAATCCGTGAACGAACCGAGCACGCTGATGAACGACGCGTCCTTGGTGGCGTTCAGCCACACGTTGCCGACGCCCGGCAGCGCGAGCCGCGCGGCGGCCGGGAGCCGGATGCGCGCGAACGTCTGCCATGGCGTCATCCCGTACGCGTGCGCGGCTTCGATCTGGCCGATCGGGACGTTGACGAGCGCCGCGCGGAAGATGTCGGTGAGATACGCACCCTGGATGAAACCCAGCGACAGTACGGCGACGACGAACGGGTCGAACGCGAAGTCGCCGGATACGATGCCGCTGCCGCGCAGCGCGTTCTCGATGGCCGGTGCGACCGCATAGAACGCGAGCAGCAGGCACAACAGTTCGGGCAGTGCACGCACGAGCGTCGTGTAGAGCCACGCCAGCCACACGAGCGCCGGGTATCGCGACAGCTTGCCGAGCGCGCCGGCGATGCCGAGCAGCACGCCGGTGCAGAACGACGCCGCCGCGACGCCGAACGTCAGCGCGAACGCGCTCGCGAACACGCGGCCGTAACCGCCGTCGCCGAATGCGAGCAGCGCGAGCAGCGAATCGTCCGCGGCCATGGGGTCAGCGGCCCTTCTCGATCGTGCCTTTCAGGTTCGGATAGCGGGCGGTGATCGCATCCCACGTGCCGTCCTGCTGCAGCTGCGCGATCGCGGTCGACAGCTTGCCGCGCAGTGCATCGCCGTGCCGCACGCCCGCGCCGATGCCGAGGCCCAGCACCGGATTGTCCGCGCACGTGGCCTTGACCTCGAAATCCTTGCCGTCGCGCGACGCGAGGAACGCCGTGAACAGCCCCTTGCCTTCCTGCACGTAGTCGACGCGGCCGGACACCAGATCGGCGAGCGCGTTGTCGAACTTGTCGAACGCCTTGATCTGCGCGTCCTGCTTGAAGCGGGCATCGAGGAACGCCGAGAAGTTGGTGCCGGCCTCGACGCCGATCACGCGACCCTTGAAGGTCGCGGGCGCCGCGCAGTCGACGCGGCGCCGGTCGCTTTTCGCGCCGACGAACACCGTCGGCGATTCGTAATACGCGCGGCTGAAATCGATGGCTTTCTGCCGTTCGCCGGTGATCGTCATCGACGACCAGATCACGTCGATCTTGCGATTCTGCAATGCCGGAATCAGGCCGTCCCATGCGATGTCGGTGAGCTCGCACCGTACGTTCAGCTTGCCGCACGCGGCATCGAGCACGTCGACTTCCCAGCCCTTCCACTTGCCGGAAGCATCCTTCGAAAAGAACGGCGGGTACGACTCGGCGTCGATGCCGACGCGCAACGTCGGCTGGGCCGCATGGGAAACCGGCGCGAGGCCTAGCACGAACAGCGCGGCCGCGACACGGCGGGCCCTGGAATGCATCAAACGATTCATGTGGCGCGTTTCTGAAATAACGTCGGAACGACCGGCGTTGCAGCCGGCAGGAGGCGAGACTGTAATGCGCGCCGAAGCGTGTACCAAATGGTTATTTTTTCGATGGATATCTGATCGCGCGATATGCACGATATGCGCGCAACCGCGTACCGTCCGACGTGCAGCGCGGTACGCGGTTCATCGGTCGTTCAAGCCGCCACGGCCTCGCGCCGCAACGCCGGCAGTTCCAGATTCGCGCGGAAATCGCCGCCCACATAGTCGGTGTCGAGCAGATCGCGTCGACGCAACTCGGGCAGCAAGCCGTTGAGCAGCAAGTCTTCCTGGTCCGGCTGGCCGAGCCCATGCAGCGACAGCACGTCGACGAGCCCCGCGCGATAGCGCGTCTCGATCGCATCGGCGAGCTGCTCCGGCGTGCCGGCGACGAACCAGTGGCCCGTCTCCTGCGCGCGGATGATCAGCTCGCGCAGCGTCAGTCGCTGGCGCGCATAGCCGACGAAGATCGCCACGCGTCCGCGCCGGCGGTGCACGCTGTCGATCGCCGGCAGCAGCGACGCCGGCAACGGCTGGTCGAGCGGCAGGCCGCGCAGGTCCACGTTGCCGCCCAGCATGTCGGCAAGTTTCAGCCTGCCTTGTTCGTAATCGATGCGTTCATGCTTGTCGCGCAATCGCCGCGCGACGTCCGCATCGGATTCGCCGATCACCGAATGAAACGAGTTCATCACGAGCGGCGGCCGGTCGCCGCGGCCGAATGCGGCCGCCTGCCGGTGCAGTTCTGCGACGAACAGGCGTGCATCGTCGAGGGACGGCTGCGACGTGTAGACGACTTCCGCATACCGCGCGCCGAGCGCCACGCCGCTCGCCGACTGCCCCGCCTGGAACAGCACGGGCCGCCGTTGCGGCGAAGGCGGCACGTTCAGCGGCCCCTGCACCTGGAAATGCGCGCCGCGATAGTCGATCGCGCCGAGCTTCATCGGATCGACCGAGATGCCGCCGCCCGGCCCGCGCCGCGTCGCGCGCGGATCGTTCGCGTCGAACAGCGCGTTGACGACTTCGACGAATTCGGCCGCGCGCGCATAACGCTGCTCCGGGCCGGGCAGCGCCGCGTCGCCGAAATTCTCCTCGCCGACCGACGACGTCACTGCATTCCATGCCGCGCGGCCGCCGCTCACGTGATCGAGCGTGCCGATCAGCCGCGCGAGGTTGTACGGATGGTGATACGTCGTCGAAACGGTCGCGACGAGCCCGATCGCCGATGTCGCCTGGCTCAGCGCCGCCAGCGCGACGATCGGCTCCTGGCTGCCGGTGGTCCCGGCGAGGCCGGCCGCATCGGCCTGCAGCAGGTCGGCGGTAAAGAGGCCGGTGATCTTCTCGGCTTCCGCGCGGCGCGCAAGCGCCGCCGCGCGCCGCACGCCCTGCGCGACATCCGCATCGCCGGGTGCATACAGCACGCTCGCCGCGCCGACGAGCGTCTTCAGCCGTCTGCGTGCGCCGCTCATGACGCAGCTCCGGTCGTCGCGCGATGGCACGCAGTGAGGGCCGGACGTCGTTCGCGTTGCTCGTTCATTCGTATTCCTCGTGATTCCGTTCGGTCGGAGAATCGGAGCATGCCTGCGGGCATCGCGACCGCGAGCGTACTCGCGCCGGCTCGTCGGGCAGGCTCCACGCACGCGCCGCGAGGCGCGCAGCCAACGACCATAACGCAAGCCCCCTGGTCGGCCGGAACGAATATTTTCGGCTTTGGATATTCTTGTTGATTGTTTGACCGTGCGACCGTCGACGCAAAATAATTCGGCATGCCAAATCCGTTGATCAGGCCGTTTCGACCCGCGCCGATCGCTTCATCATGACGTTCGACGCCCTCCGCTCCGACTTCGATTTTTCCGCTTTGTCCGCATGGCCGTTCCGCTTGAGCGTGCTCGACAAGAGCCCCATTGCACCGGGAGAAACCGCCGCCGACGCGCTGGCGCGCAGCGTATCGCTCGCGCGCTTCGCCGATGCGGCCGGCTATCACCGTTACTGGCTCGCCGAACATCACAACACCGCCGCGCTCGCGTGCCCGTCGCCGGAAATTTTGATCGCACACGTACTCGCGCAGACGCGACGCATTCGGGTCGGATCGGGCGGCGTCATGCTGCAACATTACAGTCCGTACAAGATCGCGGAGAATTTCAACCTGCTCGCGTCGCTCGCGCCCGGCCGCGTCGATCTCGGCATCGGCAAGGCGCCGGGCGGCCTGCCGCTGTCGACGCGTGCGCTGCAGGCCGGCTACGATCCGGCGCGGCGCGCGTCCTTCGCCGATCTGGCCGACGAATTGAATCGCTATCTCAATGGTGAGGATGCGACAGCCGATGCGGCCGGTCAGGGTGCCGCGACGCTGCACGCGACGCCGCACCCGCCGGTGCCCGCGCAACCATTCCTGCTCGGCGCCAGCGCGGAGAGCGCCATGCTCGCCGCGCGGCTCGGCTGGGCGTTCGTCTACGCGTCGCATCTGAATGCCTCCGCGACGGATCTCGAACGAACGTTCGACGCCTATCGCGAGGCGTCGGATGGCCGTACGCCGCTGCTGGCCGTCTCCGCGATCGTGGCCGACAGTCGCGACGCGGCGGCGCGACTCGCGAGCGGACATCAGGGCTTTCGCGTGCAGGTCGGCGACACGCCCGCCGTCAACGTCGGCAACCTGGAACAGGCGCACGCATACATCCGCCAGGCCGGCGGCGGCCCGCACCGGATCGACCCGCGCGAAACGCGGATCGTGCACGGCACGCGCGACGACGTGCTGCGCGAGTTAGACACGTTGCATCGTCGCTACGGGATTGCGGAATTCGTCGTCGACACGCCGCTCGCCGATGCCGTACCGCGGATTGCGTCGCTGCGGTTGCTGGCCGGGGCGGCTGCCGACGACGATCACGACACGATGGTGGCGCACGACGAAGCGAACGCGAACGCGCGAGACGCCAGCGCGCGCACGGCCACGCGTCAACCGCACTTCGAGGGCACCGCGCCATGACCGATACGATCCGCATCGCCGGCACGGACGACGTGCCGGCCGTCTACGCGTTGCTGCAGGACGCTTACGCGCCGCTCGCGGCGCAGGGCGTGCACTTCACGATCACGCGCTCGCCGATCGAACGCGTCGCGCAGACCGTAGCGCGCGAAACGACGTTCGTGCTCGAGCACGCGACACCCGACGGCCGCACGGCGCTCGCGGCTACGTTGACCGTGCGGTTTCCATGGGTATCCGGCGAACTCAATCGCACGCCCTATCCGTTCCTGCATTGGTTCGCGGTCACCCCCGCGTTCAAGCGACAGGGATTCGGAAGCGCACTGATCGCGCACGTCGAGACCCAGTTCCTGGCGTCGCAAATCAAGGCGCCCGCGACGTATCTCGCGACCGCGACCAACCATCCGTGGTTGCAGTCGTATTACGAGCGCGGCGGCTACCAGCCGTTCGACCGCTCGACGAACGCGCTCGGCACGCCGCTCGTCTGGCTGAGAAAAATCTTGATCCCGGATCTCTACGCTGATCCTGCGGCGGACGATCCCGCCCGAAACCCGTTGCGCATCCACGCGAACGCATGAAGTGACGTACCGCGCGGGCCCACGCAGCGACGCGAACCGCATCCACCGCTACCCACCTCGTAAAAGGCTTTCTCGCATGACATTCGCATTTCCGGATTCCGCGCTGCGCGCGTCGCGCCGCACCGCATCGGCTGCACTGCTGCTCGCACTCGCGCTGCCGCATGCGGCGTTCGCACAGGGCGCGCCCGTCGCCGGCGGCACGCTGACCTGGGGCGTCGAAACCGAGCCCCGCACGCTGAACCCGCAACTGAACGGCCAGGACAAGGTCGAGCTGCTGCTGCGCAACGCATACGAAAGCCTGCTTGCGCAGAAGCCCGACGGCAGCTACGTGCTGTGGCTCGCGACCGGCTACAAGGTCTCCGCCGACGGCAAGACCTATACGTTCACGCTGCGCGACGGCGTGAAGTTCACCGACGGCGCGCCGTTCGACGCGAAGGCCGTCGCTCGCAATTTCCTGAACGCACGCGAACTGTCGTATGCGGCCGGCAGCCAGCTCGCGCGGCTGATCTCGCACGTCGCCGACGTCAAGACGCCGGACGCGCACACGGTCGTCATCACGCTCGACGCGCCGTATGCGCCGTTCCTGACGTTCGCCGGCCGGCTGCCGCTGCTGTCGCCGAACGCGTTCGACCGGCCCGGCCTGAAGTCGGGCGGCCCCGACATCGCGGGCACCGGCCCGTTCATCCTGCGCCGCTACGTGAAGGGCCAGGAAATCGAGTTCGCGAAAAATCCCGACTATCGCTGGGCGCCGCCGACGGCCGGCCACCAGGGCCCCGCGTACCTCGACCGCATCGTCTACCGGTTCCTGCCCGAATCATCGGTCCGCACCGGCGCGCTGCTGTCCGGCCAGGTCGACGTGATCGAGGGCGTGTCGGGCAACGACGCCGCGCTGATCCGCAACAACGCCGATTTCACCTACCGCCACGCGCTCAACACCGGCACGCCGTACTCGCTGTTCCTGAACGTCGGCTACGGCCCGACGCAGGACGTGAAGGTGCGCCGCGCGCTGCTCGAAGGGCTCGACACGACCGGCATCGTGCAGTCGATCTACCGCGGCGAGCGCACGCGCGCATGGGGCATCACGTCGCCGATCGATCCGTTCTACGACGCGTCGATCGAAAAGACCTACGGCAACAACCCGAAGCTCGCGAATCAACTGCTGGATGAGGCCGGCTGGAGCGCGCGCGACAGCGGCGGCTACCGCACGAAGAACGGCGAACGGCTGACGATCGCGGTGGTCCAGGCGCAGGCGACCGTGCGCGACCAGCGCGACGTGCTGCTGCAGGCGCTACAGGCGCAGGCGCGGCAACGGCTCGGCGTGGACCTGAAGATCCAGTACGTCGACGACGGCACGTACGTCGAGGCGCGCAAGAGCGGCAAGTTCGGCTCGATCGCGAACTCGAACACGCCGCCGGACGGCATCGACATCGAAGGCCACTACCTGCCCGTCGATCGCGGCGGCGCGCTGAACTACAGCCGCGCGGCGGCGCCCGAGCTGACGCGCTGGCTGCAGGCGGCCGCGCGCACGCAGAACGTCGCCGAGCGCAAGAAGCTGTACGGCGAGCTGCAGCGCTTCGCGATCAACGAGCAGGCGTACGCGCTGCCGCTGTACGAGCCGGAAGACCAGATCGCGGCCGCGAAGGCGGTCCAGGGGCTGCGCTTCCGCTCGTTCGCGCAGATGCCCGAGAACCCGTACGACGTGTGGGTGAAGAAGTAGGCCGGCGCGGGCCGGCCCGCGTCGCATCGCCCATCGCGCCACCCCGACAGGAGAATCGACCATGAACCGTCCGTCGTCCGCTTTCGTCTCCGTCCCGGACGCGGCGCCTGCCACGGCGACGCCGCCCGCATGGCGCCGCTGGCTGCGTTCGCCGATCGCGACGCGGCTCGCCACCGGCGTGCTCGTGCTGTGGGCCGCGGTCACGCTGTCGTTCATCGCCATCCATCTCGCACCGGGCGATATCGTCGGCATCCTGATCGGCGAGCAGTTGAGCACGCCGGAGATCGAAGCCGCGATCCGCCGGGAATGGGGGCTCGACGAGCCGCTCGCGCTGCAATACACGCATTACCTGTGGCGCGTGCTGCACGGCGAATTCGGCCGCTCGTACATCCTGAACACCGACGTCGCGCCGCTCGTGCTCGGCCAGCTTTGGCCGACGCTGAAACTGACGGGCGCGGCGCTGGTGGTGACGATCGTGTTCGCCGTCGGCCTCGCGGTGCTCACGGCCGGCCGCCGCTGGGCCGGGCGCGCGGCATCGGGCGTCGAGCTGCTGCTCGCGTCGACGCCGTCGTTCTGGCTCGGCATCATGCTGCTGTTCGTGTTCAGCTTCACGCTCAAGCTGTTCCCGGTGGCCGGCGATCGAGGCTTCGCGTCGCTCGTGCTGCCCGCGCTGTCGCTCGGGCTCGCGCAGGGCGCGGTGATCGGCCGCGTGCTGCGGCAAGGCATCGAGCGCGCGCTCGACGAACCGTACGCGCTGACGGTGCGTTCGTGGGGCATCGGCGGGCTTGCGCTGCGCGTGCGCCATGCGCTGCGCCATGCGGCGCTGCCGGCCGTCACGCTCGCCGGCTGGCTCGTCGGCGGCCTGCTGAGCGGCGCGGTGATCACCGAGCAGGTGTTCGGCCGGCCCGGCCTCGGCAAGGTGACGGTCGACGCGGTGCTGTCGAAGGACATGCCGGTGATCCTCGCGATCGCGATCCTGTCGGCGGCCATCTACGTCGCGCTCAGCACGGCCGTCGACCTGCTGTACCTGCTGATCGATCCCCGCCTGCGCGACCGCCGCGCACCGCGTTGAACCGGAGACTTCGTTGTCCACGCCCATCGACTTCACGTTGCGCACGCCCGCAACATTCGCCGCCGCCGGCTGGCTGCGCCGCCATCCAGGCCTCGCGCTCGCCGCCGTCTATCTGCTGCTGAACGTGGTCGCGGTCGTCGCACCCGGCTGGCTCGCGCACTACGACCCGCTGGCGGCCGATCCGCTGTCCGCGCAACTCGGCAGCAGCGCCGAGCACTGGCTCGGCACCGATCAGCTCGGCCGCGACATCTTCTCGCGGGTCGTGTACGGCGCCCGCTACTCGCTGTCGATCAGCGCGGCCGCGATCGGCGTCGCGACGCTGTTCGGCACCGCGCTCGGGCTGTTCGCCGGGCTCGCGCGCGGCTGGCTCGACGAGCTGATCACGCGCGTGCTCGACGTCGTGTCCGCGTTCCCCGACCTGCTGCTCGCACTGATGCTGATCTCGTTCACCGGCCCCGGCGCGGTCAACCTCGTGTTCGCGCTCGGCGTCGCGTCGGTGCCGCGCTTCGCACGCGTGGTGCGCGCGCAGACCTTCGTCGTCGCGGCGTCCGGCTATGTCGAGCACGCGCGCACGCTCGGCCTCGCGCCGGCGGTACTGGTGTGGCGACACGTGCTGCCGCACGCGATCGCGCAGGTGCCGGTGCTGGCGACGATCGGGCTGGGCACCACGATCATCGGCACCTCGGGACTGAGCTTTCTGGGAATGGGACCGCAGCCGCCCGCCGCGGAATGGGGATTGATGCTCGCCGAAGGCCGCAACTATCTGTACAACGCGTGGTGGATCGCGGTATGGCCCGGCCTCGCGATCACCGCAGCCGTGATCGCCGTGAATGCGCTCGGCGGCTACTGGCAGGCGCGTTTCGAACACCGGGAGGCAGCATGAGCACGCCTGATACCGTTGCGCGCGCAACGACTTCCACCGCCGCGCCGCTGGCCCGCGTCGAGCGCCTGACGATCGCGTTTCGCGGGCCGCGAGGCACACGGGCCGTCGTCGGCCCGCTCGACCTTGCCGTGCATGCCGGCGAATGCGTCGCGCTCGTCGGCGAGTCGGGCTCCGGCAAGTCGGTCACCGCACGCAGTCTGGTCGGGCTGAACGGCCCGCACGCGGTGATCGACGCTGCCCGGTTCGAGATCGCCGGCGCCGATGCGCGCGGCCATCGCGAGCGCGACTGGCGCGCGATACGGGGCCGCCGGATCGGCTACGTGCTGCAGGATGCGCTGGTGTCGCTCGACCCGCTATGGCGCGTGCGCGACCTCGTCGCGGAGGCGTTGCACGATACGCGTCGGCGCGACGTCGCCGCGCGCAGCGCCGACCTGCTGCGCTCGGTCGGCATCGACGATCCCGAGCGACGGCTGCCGCAGTATCCGCATCAGTTGTCGGGCGGCTTGCGGCAGCGCGTGCTGATCGGCACCGCGATCGCGGGCGGCGCGTCGCTGCTGATTGCCGACGAGCCGACCACGGCGCTGGACATGACCGTACAACGCCAGATCTTGTCGCTGCTGCGTGCGCGGCGGGACGCCGGCGACGCGATCCTGCTGATCAGCCACGACCTCGCGGTCGTCGCGGATCTGGCCGATCGCGTGCTCGTGATGCGCGCGGGTCAGGTCGTCGAACAGGGGCCGGCACGCGACGTGCTGAGCGCACCGGCGCATCCGTACACGCGTGCGTTGCTCGCGGCGATTCCGACCGCCGCGTCACGCGGGTTCCGGCTCGCGAGCGCCGAGCGCGTTCCGCTGCCGCCGAAGCGCATCGACGCGCAGGCCCCGGTGCTGGCCGTCGACGCGCTGACGAAACGCTATGGCGGGCGCGATGCGCCGGCCGCCGTCGACGGCGTGTCGTTCTCCCTCGCGCGCGGCGAGACGCTCGGCATCGTCGGTGAATCCGGCTCAGGAAAATCGACGGTCGCGCGAATCGTGCTCGGGCTCGTCGAACCCGACGCCGGTACCGTCACGCTCGACGGCCAGCCGTGGAACGGCGTGCCGGAAGCCGCGCGGCGCGCCCGCCGCGCACGGCTGCAACTGATCGCGCAGGACCCGTACAGTTCGTTCGATCCACGCTATTCGGTCGGCCGGATCATCGGCGAAGGGCTCGACGCGGTCGGTATTCACGGCGAGGCGCGCCGTCGCCGCGTGCTGCAACTGCTCGACGAAGTGCAGCTCGGGGCCGCATGCTTCGATCGGTATCCGCGTGAATTGTCCGGCGGCCAGCGGCAGCGCGTCGCGATCGCCCGCGCGTTCGCGTCCAATCCGGCGCTGCTCGTCGCGGACGAACCGGTCAGCGCGCTCGACGTGTCGATCCAGGCGCAAGTGCTCGACCTGCTCGCCGATCTGCAGGCCGAACACGGCACCGCGATGCTGTTCATCTCGCACGATCTGGGCGTGGTGCATCACGTGGCCGACCGGATTCTCGTGATGCGGCGCGGCCGCGTGGTCGAAAGCGGCCCGGTCGCGCAGGTATTCGACGCACCGTCGCACCCGTATACCGCGTCGCTTCTGGACGCACTGCCGACGCTGCCCGGCGCGGCCGCCGCACCGACGCTCGCCGCGCTCGCATGACGGCTGCCCGCCCTCGTCGAACCGCCGTATTGCGCTGATCGACCGCCGGTTCTCGCCGTCAGGTCCATCTCGGCGCGATCACGCGGAGCGATATCGCACGGGATCGAACCGCCCGCCGCCCGCGCGCCAACCGCGCGTCATCGCCCGATCGGCAACCCGGTCGGTTCGATCCAGCCGAGCTTGTACGCGATCAGCAACGACAGAAACAACGTGACCGACAATCCCACGCGCGCGGCGAGCGACCACGCCATCCGCTTGGATTTGCCGCGATCGTGATTCATGAAGTACAGCGCGAAGATCAGGCTCGCGATGATCATCGCGAATGCCACAGAAACCAGCAGGGTTTTCATTGCCGTTGCCTTTGAAGATCCGAATCGGCCTGAATCAGTTCGGCCAGTTTTTGCCGCTCGTCGGCGACGCCGCCGACACCCGATGCCGGCCAGTCCAGCGCGACGCCGTTGCCGAGCGAATCGCGCACGAGCGCCTGGTAGCGCCGGTCGTTGATCGTGCCGTGCTCCATCGTGTCCGAGATCTCGCGTCGAAACGGCAGCGGGAAACTTGCATACCCCCGCGACAGCGCCGCATATTGTCTCGCATCGATTTCTTTCGACGAGGGTATGACGGTCCAGATCACCACGGCGACGATGGCCGTGAACGGGATCGCCGTGTAGCGAAGGATGAACTTGATCGGGGTCATGAAGCGGTGAGCAGAAGGGAATCGCGAGCGAGCGCCGCTCGGCGGCGAAACAGCCAGCCGGCGGCGCATCGCATCATTGTACTGAAAGCACCATCCTGCCAACAGAGTATGATAATGACATTATCATGTTCATCACATGATTCGACAGCCCCGGGATCCGGCGCAAGCAGCGTGCCCGTCACGCCATCCGCACCGGTTTTCCGGCTGTACCCGCGAATCCGCGACGATCGAGCGAAGCCCTTATGCCAGCGCAGTACTTTCGAAACCTGACGGGAAAACACCGCAGCGCGACCGCGAACCGCCAGCTCGGGTTTTCGCTCGCGTTCGTCGCCGGCGCGGCCAATGCCGGCGGCTTTCTCGCGGTCAAGCAATACACGTCGCACATGAGCGGCATCGTGTCGGCGATCGCCGACCAGACGGCGCTCGGCGACGTGCGGCTCGCGCTCGCCGGCATCAGCTCGCTGGGGTCGTTCCTGATCGGCGCCAGTTGCTCGGCGATCCTCGTCAACTGGGGGCGCCGCCGCGGGCTGCACAGCCAGTTCATGCTGCCGCTGCTGGTCGAAGCCGCGCTGCTGTTGCTGTTCGGGCTGCTCGGCAGCCACCTCGCGCTGTGGGAAACGTTCTTCGTGCCGGTAACCGTGACGTTGCTGTGCTTCATCATGGGGCTGCAGAACGCGACGATCACGAAGCTGTCCGGTGCGGAAATCCGCACGACGCACATAACGGGCATCGTGACCGATCTCGGCATCGAGCTCGGGAAGCTGTTCTACTGGAATCGGTCGGCCATCGACGTCGACGCGCACGCGGTAATCGCCAACCGTTCGAAACTGAGGATACACGCGACGATGCTCGCGTCGTTCTTCATCGGCGGCCTGGCCGGCGCCATCGGCTTCAAGCATGTGGGCTACGTATCGACCGTGCCGCTCGCCGCGGTGCTCGTCACGCTCGCGATCGTGCCGGTGCTCGACGACCTGTTCGCGCTGCTGCGCAGCAAGCGCTGATCGTTCGCCACGCGCGGCGCTTGCTGCGCTTCCAGTGTCGAGCCGAAAGCGCATCGATTATAATTTGATTAACATACTGATCACTCTCGCCTCGTCATGGAAACGAAAACCGCCCGCCTGACCGTCCTGATCGATCCCGCGAAGAAAGAAGCCTTCGAGATGCTCTGCGCGGAGCAGGATCTTACGCCGTCGCAAGTCGTGCGGCAGTTGATCCGCGAATATCTCGACCGGCACGGCGTCACGTACAAGACCCGCAGCGCGATCGGCAAGCGCGTGAAGTAAGCGCGGCCGCAAAGGCGCGCGGCGCCGGCGCGGTAGCCACGGCGCCCCAGCCCCCCGCCACCGTTACGCGCCGATCTCCCAACGTTCGTGCGACTGCGCACGCCACACCAGCCGCCGCGGATCGATGCTCTCGCCGTGCTTCATCCGCCTCGCGGTGGCGGCCAGCTTGAGTTCCCCGGCCAGCGGGCACGCGAGCGCCCGCTCCAGCAGGATACGCAACGACGGCAGCCGGCTGCCGTCCTTCCATGCGAATGCAACGAAGTTGTTGTCGTCGCCGCACGGCACCAGCGCATACGACGAGCCGAATACCGATCGCAACTGCTCGAGGTGCTGCGGCAATGCCGGATCATCATCCATGAAGTTGATCGCGAGCACGCCGGCTTCGCTCAGGCGCGCGCGGCACGCATCGAGGAACGTGCCGCCCGTACAGCGGCCGCGCATGCCGTCGGCGACGAATGCATCGTGCAGGATCACGTCCGTGCACACATCCGCCCGTTCCAGATGATCGGCGCCGTCGGCGCAGATCACGCGAAAGCGTGCGTCATCGGCAGGAATCTTGAACACGTCGCGCAGCGCGATCACGTCCGGATTGATCTCGACCGCGTCGATCGACGTGCGGGGCAGGTGGCGGTAGCAGTACTTCGCGAGCGACCCGCCGCCGAGCCCGAGCATGCAGATGTGTGCGGGCTCGGCCTGCAGCAGCAGAAAACCCATCATCACGCGCGTATAGCCGAGCGCGAGCCGCACCGGATCGCGCAGCGACATGAAGCTCTGGGTACCGAGATGATCGAAGTGCAGCGAGACCGCGTGCTGCGTCTCCAGCACGAAGGGCCGGCCGTCGTTCAGCGGCGTCGCCAGGAACCTGACGAACGCGTCGTAGGAAATTCGATCCTCGGCCATGTGCGGGTAATCGGCTGACGAGCAGCGGCTGGAAAAACAGCGGATGAAAACGCGGATGCAACGGTCGCCTGGACCGTGCGCTCAGACCTTCTTCAGATAGCACGCCTTCAGCATGAAGCCGCCCATGTCGGTCTTGCAGTCGACTTCGTGATCGCCGCCGACGAGCCGGATGCTCTTGACCTTGGTGCCCATCTTCAGCGTGATCGACGAACCCTTCACGCGCAAGTCCTTGATCAGCACGACCGAATCGCCGTCCGACAGCACGTTGCCGTTCGCGTCCTTGACAACGTCGCCTGCCGGTTCGTCGCCGGCCTCGGCGCCGGCGTCGGCCGACCATTCATGGCCGCAGTCCGCGCACACGGTCAGCGCGCCGTCCGGGTAAGTGTTTTCCATCGCGCATTGCGGGCAGGCAGGGGCGTTCATTGCAGCTTCCATTCGGAGAGGGTTCGGGTCGATCGACGATGCCGGGCGAGCACATTGCGCGCCCGGAGGCGCGGCCGCTCGCCCCCGCCGGCAGTGCCACGGGCCGGCATCGGCGCACACGGCATTATAATACAATTCACATGATCTGGCCGATGCATTATAATCGTTCACTTCCGACAATCCGCGAACTTGAATGCGCCTTCGCAGCGGATGTCGGCACGTTCGCGCCGAATGGCGCGCGCAATCCGCCCGGCCGGCGCCCCGCGACCCTGCGGGAAATCGTGACACGCCGGCCGCCCGATGTCCGCAACACGTGCGCAACCGTGCACCGTGCATGTCGTGCACCGCCCCGCCCACCCGTCCGGAGGCTTTCCAGCATCGTGGCAACCGTTGTGTACGTTGAAATCGGCCCCGCATGGAACCGCAATCGCGGCCGTGCCGCGCGCGACGCGGCGGTCGACGCGGCACGCCGTTTCGACAGCGACATCCAGCTGATCGCGAACGGGCACCGCAGCAACGCAAAAGACAGCGGCGCGATCGCGTCGCTGCAGGTTCACGGCGGCACGTCGGCGCAGGTGCTCGCCACCGGCCCCGACGAGGAAGCGGCGCTGCACGCGCTGCTGCCGTTGCTGCAAGCAAGCTGACGCATGCGCCGACGATCCCGCGGCCACGCGCCGTCCATCCCGAAACGCCATTTCCCGAGGAAGCGATGAACGAGACTCTCACGCCCAACACCCCCAACCTGTCGGCCTCCGCGATCTGGGCGCTCGAACGCCTCGCCGATGTTCGCTACGGCCGCGACGCGCCGGCGCTCGGCTGGTCGATTGCGCGGGAGCTCGTCAACGCCGGGTTCGTCAGCCATCCCGCGCACGGGCGCTCCGGCGCGTCGATCACGGCCGAAGGGCGCTCCTTTCTGAAAAGCCGCAAGTAACCCCTGCCGGCGCCGGCGCGATCCCGCGTGGTGCGCGACTGCCGCCAGGCAGCGGGCCGCCCGCTCGCCGCAGCCGATGTTCGCGAAGGCGGTCACGACACGCATTCGCCACACGGCCGCGCACGGCCCGCATGCGTCCAGCGCCCCGCGTGACGCGCCAGCCCGCGACATCGTCACGCGAGCCGGTCCATGCGGGCACCGCCGAACCGCGGCCGGCCGCGCGATGCGCACGCCACCCCGATGCGGGCGGGGAATTGCGTCCGCATCGCCGTTTACGCGGTATCGTACGGGACCCAAGCGCGGCGCCCTGCGTCGCCGTCCTTCCTCATGGAACGCCCGATGACAATCAGTGCCGTGCCACCCGTCTCGTCCCCGCCCGTTCTCGACACGCCACGCCTGATCCTCGAAGGCCACCCGCTCGGCGACTTCGACGCACTCGCCGCGATGTGGGCGGAGCCCGGCGTCGTCGCGCACATCTTCAACGGCACGCCTTCCACGCCGCGCGACTCGTGGATGCGCATGCTCGCGTATCGCGGGCTGTGGCCGCTGCTCGGCTATGGGTACTGGGCGATTCGGGAAAAGGCGTCGGGCCGGTATGTCGGCGATCTCGGCTTCGCGGATTTCCACCGCAACATCGAGCCGTCGATTCGCGGCGTGCCGGAGGCCGGCTGGGCGCTGGCGACGTGGGCGCAAGGCAATGGCTATGCGACCGAGGCGCTCGCGACCGCGCTCGCATGGCTCGACGCGCAGCAGCGATTCGAGCGCAGCGTGTGCCTGATCGCGCCGACCAACGTCGCGTCGATCCGGGTCGCGGAGAAAGCCGGTTACGGCGCGCCGCAGCGCATCCGCTTCAACGACGCGGAGTCGCTGATGTTTTCGCGCAAGAGTCGATAGGTTTGGCGAACCGGCGGGCGAGTCAGTCGGCGGCCGGTTCGTAGCAATGCACGAAGAGGCCGTCGTCCATCGGCCAGCAGTTACCGCATTCGTCGCGCAGGATCCAGTCGCCCGGCTTCACCGAACGCCAGCCTTCCGGCGTCGCGACCGCCCACCCGCCGTGACGGCGCTCCACCCGTTCATGGTCGCCGTCGGCGAACCACCGCGTTGCATCGACGCGACCGGTGCGTTTCTTGAATTTCATTCCACCACCGAAGGAAACGAATCTTAGTGTCGCGTGGCCGCGGCGCCGACATCGGGCAACCGCTGCTGCGCCCTCAGTGCGTTCGTTGCCAAGCGGGTTTCGTGCAATGCTTTCCAGCCCTCCGCGATCAGCGCCTCCAGCGTGTCGCGCGCGACCGTGGAGATCCGAACGTCCATCTCCTGCACCTTCATCAGCGCCGACACGACCGCGGCCGGTTGATTGGGTGCAAGCGCAACGATGAACGCCGAACGCATCTCGGCGGCCCGGACGGCCTCGTTCCAGTCGGCACGCACCACCGCGGCTTCGATGGCGTGCGTGAATGCATCGAGACGCTGGACGACTTGCAACGGCGTCATGTCGTTTCCCCGTGAATGTTTCGTACTGTCCGCTTGCGGGCACCGTCCGGAGCCGGCGCGGCGTCGATTCGACCCACGCGCATCCGGTTCCGCACGCGAGCAGCATGACGCGACGTGCCATCGAAGCAGCCAATCGATGCGAGCGGGAAACAGATGCAATCGCAGTATGCGACGCGCGTCAGTCAGGTTCGGGAATTGTAGTGAGCAGGATGCCCGGACGTCGGTAATATTTTGTAATGATATGTCGACTAACCTTGTCTGGCCTGGGTTCGGCCGGGACGAGCGAGGTGCGCGGACGCCGGACCGACGCAAACGTTTTCGTCTGAAGGATGCCTGCTCGCGCATCGTCGCGAGCGCCGCGCCGGATCTCGCATCGACCCGTTTCGGCCGCACGCGCGGCCCCGCCTCGCTCACCCCGCGCGTTCCGCCCGGCGGCGGCGATCCCCCCATAGCTAAGCTCACCGAACGATCCAGAATTCACCACATTCCGCTGGAATGTTGCGCAGTATCATCCACGTCGCTTCGGCTACGACGCGTTCGGACTGGGCCTGACCGCTCGCCACCTTCCCGTTTTGCCCCTTCGTTTAGCGATGCCCATCCGAATCCGGCTCGTCGAAGACGACGTCCCACTGTCCGCGCTGATCGCCGATTATCTGCGCAAGCATCATTACCTGGTGGAAACGCTGTTCGACGGCGCCGGCGCGGTGCCGGCGATCGTCGCGAGCCGCCCCGACCTCGTGCTGCTCGACGTCAACCTGCCGGGCAAGGACGGCTTCGAGATCTGCCGCGAAGCGCGCATGCACTACGACGGCATCGTGATCATGGTGACCGGCCGCGACGAGCCGTTCGACGAATTGCTCGGCCTGGAACTCGGCGCGGACGACTTTCTCCGCAAGCCGGTCGAGCCGCGCCTGCTGCTCGCGCGGATCAAGGCGCAGTTGCGGCGCACACGCGTGCCGACGGGCGACCCCGTGCCCGATTCTCCGCAGCGATACGTATTCGGCAAATTTTCGATCGACCGGACCGACCGCCGCGTGCATCTTCCGGACGGCAGCATGCCGCGCCTGACGTCGACCGAATTCGACCTGCTGTGGGCCCTCGCGTGCCGCGCGGGCGAGGTGGTCAGCCGGGAAGACCTGACGCTGCTGCTGCGCGGCATCGCGTTCGACGGCCTCGATCGTTCGATCGACGGCCGCATCTCGAAGCTGCGCCGCAAGCTGCGCGACGACGCGAACGAACCGAAACGGATCAAGACCATCCGCTCGAAGGGCTATCAGTTCAGCAAGCACGCGTGGGATTGAGACCGCGCGAGCGCGACCCGGGAGGTCCGGCCCGCGCTCGCGGCTATCGCGCGCGGGCCGCATCCGTACGCGTACCCGCGTCCGTATCCGTGCCCGGGCCCGCCTGCCATCCGCCGCCGAGCGCCTTGTACAGCGCGACGAGATCGGTGGTCGTCTGCAACGCGCCCTGCTCGGCCTGCTGCCGGCCCTCCGACCATTGCCGCTCGGCGTCCAGCACGTCGAGGAACGGCGACAACCCCTTCCGGTACCGATCGCGCGCGAGGTCCAGCGCGCCCTGTTCGGCCCGCACCGCATCGTCGAGCGCGGCCGCGCGAGCCTGGTCGGTGCGGTACACGGCCAGCGCATTGTCGACGTCGCGCAGCGCGACGAGCACGGCCTGCCGGTAGGCAAGCGCCGCTTCGGCCTGGCGCGCCTGCGACAGCCGCAGGTTCGACACGAGCGCGCCGCCGGAAAAAATCGGCAGCGATACGGCCGGCCCGAACGCATAGAACAGGTGCGACCAGTGCGCGAGCTCGCGCACGTGCGACGCGCGCAGGCCGACCTGCCCCGTCAGGGAAATGTCCGGATAGAACTGCGCGACCGCGACGCCGACGTCGGCGGTGGCCGCATGCAGCTCGGCCTCCGCGCGGCGGATGTCGGGGCGCCGGCGCGCGAGCGTCGACGGCAGGCCGACCGGCACGGTCGGCGGCACGTCCGGCAACGCGCGCGGCGCGGCAAGCCAGTCGTCGAGCGCGCCCGGCGCGCCGCCGACCAGATACGCGAGACCGTTGCGCAACAGCACGATCTGCTGGTCGAACTGCGGCAGTTGCGCGCGGATCTGCGCGAGCCGCGCGTCGGCGCTGCGCACGTCGAGATCGCTCGCGAGACCGTGCGCGGCCTGCTCACGCGTCAGGTCGAGCAGTTCGCGCTGCGCGCGTTGCAGATCGTCGGCCAGCGCGCGCTGTGCTTGCGCGCCGCGCAGTTGCAGATAGGTTTGCGCGACTTCGGCCTCGAGCGACAGCAGCGCATCGTCGCGGCTCGCGACCGCCGCGCTCGTCTGCGCGCCGGCTGCTTCGACCGAGCGGCGCACGCGGCCGAACAGATCCAGCTCCCACGATGCGTCGAACCCGGCCTGCCACAGGTTGACCGGCGATTCGAGCGCATCGAGCGCGCCGCGCGCGCCCTGCTGCACGCGTGCGCCGGTGCCCGGCCCGAACCGGTCGAGCGGCGAGCCCGGCGCGCCGAGACGATCGACGCGCTGGTCGATGCCCTGCTCCTCGACGATGCCTTTCAGGCCGAGCTGCTCGCGCTGGTAGCTCGCATTCGCACGCACGTCCGGCAAGCCCTGTGCGGCGGCCGCGCGGACCTGCGCGCGCGCCTGCGCGATGCGCAGTACGGCCGCCTGCACGTCGAGGTTGTCGTGCGCCGCGCGCTCGACGAGCTGGTCGAGCAGCGGATCGCCGAACGCGCGCCACCAGCGCGGATCCGGATCGGCATCGACCGTCGGCGACGACCGTGCGGCCACGCCGGACGCGGGGGCCGCCGCCTGCCCGTCCGCCCGCATCGCATGCCAGGTGTCCGGGACGTCCGCTTTCGGCGGCTTGTAGTCGGGGCCGACGGTGCAGCCCGCGACGATGGCGCATCCCGCGAATAACGTCACCGCGCGGCACACGATGGGGTGAATCAGGCGGCGGCTACGATTGTCCCGATGCATGCGCATGTCAATGCCCTCCCGCGCCGCCCGCGGCCTTCGCCGGCGAAAACAGGAACGTCAGCGGAATGCTGAACGCGCAGAACACCGCGAGAATCGCGAACACGTCGATATACGCGAGGATCGTCGCCTGCGCGATGAACGTCTCGTACAGCCGCCCGGTGGCCGTCTGCAGCGCGGACGACGGCGGCGCGCCCGTCAGCGCGCCCACCGTGCGCGCGTTCTGCTGCAGCGCATCCTGGAAGTTCTGCGACAGCGTCGACATGTGCGTGGACAGATGCGCCATGCGCGCCTGCGTGCGCTCGCGGATCAGCGCGGTCGACACCGAGATGCCGATCGAACCCGCGACGTTGCGGAACATCGTGAACAGCGCGGACGCGTCGTCGTTGAGCCGCTGCGGCACGGTCAGGTAGGCGAGCGTCGTGATCGGCACGAACATGAAGCCGATCGCGAGCGACTGCGCGCACCGGATCATCATCAGGTGCGTGTAGTCGATGTCCGGCACCAGCGTGCGCGAATAGATCAGCGAACCGCACAGCAGCACGAAGCCGAACCCGACCAGATAGCGCGTCTGCACGTGCGGCATCAGCCGGCTCACGAGCGGAATCTCGAGCGTGATCAGCAGCGCGCCGGGCGACAGCACGAGCCCCGCGAGCGTCGCCGTGTAGCCGAGACGCTGCTGCGCGAGCTGCGGCACGATCACCGCGCTGCCGTACAGCACGGCCGCGAAGGTCGCGATCGTCACGCAGCCGAGCGCGAAATTGCGGTCGCGCAGGCACGACAGGTCGACCACCGGCTTCTTCGTGCGCAGCAGCCACAGCGTCGCGCCGATCAGCCCGAGCGCGGACAGCACGGCGAAGACGCGGATGAAGTTCGAGCCGAACCAGTCTTCATCCTCGCCGCGATCGAGCATCACCTGCAGGCAGCCGAGCCCGATCGCGATCAGCCCGATGCCGATGTAGTCGATGGAAATCCCGCGTTCGGCGCCGCGCCGCCACGGCGGATCTTCGACGAGCTGCATCACCGCGAGCACGGTGAGCGCGCCGATCGGCACGTTGAGCAGGAACACCCAGCGCCACGAGAAATGGTCGGTGATCCAGCCGCCGAGCGTCGGCCCGAGCACCGGCGCGACGACGATCGCGATCGCCGAGATCGAGAACGCGCGGTTGCGCTGCGCGGGCGGGAACGTATCGAGGATGATCGACTGCTGGTTCGGCTGCAGCCCGCCGCCGAACAGCCCCTGCAGCACGCGGAATACGATCAGTTCGCCGAGGTTGGTCGCGACGCCGCACAGGAACGAGCACACGGTGAACGCGGCGATGCACAGCAGGAAGTAGCGCTTGCGGCCGAGCAGGCGCCCGAGGAACCCCGAGATCGGCAGCACGATGCCGTTCGCGACAAGATACGACGTGAGCGTCCAGGTCGCCTCGTCGTAGCTCGCCGACATCGTGCCGGCGATGTGCGGCAGCGCGACGTTGACGATCGTCGTGTCGAGCACTTCCATGAACGCGGCGAGCGTGACGACGATCGCGATGAGCCACGGGTTCGCGGCGGGACGCCACGCGCCATCGGATGCGCCGCTGCGGTCGGGCGGCCGGTTCATCGGCGGGCCTCGCGATGCAAGAACGGCATGCGGGTATCGGGCATCGGATCGCTCCGGTCGAAACCGGCCGCGGCACGGCGGCCGGTCATTTCAGGTGGACGGTCGGCACGGCCGACAGGCCGAGACCGAGCGGCGGACGGTTCGGCAGCGGGCCGTCGAGCACGATCTTCACCGGCACGCGCTGCACGATCTTCACGAAATTGCCGGTCGCGTTCTCGGTCGGGAATGCGGAGAAGCGCGAGCCGCTGCCGAGCTGGATGCTGTCGACGTGGCCGTGCAGATCGAGATCGGGATACGCGTCGACCGACACGTCGACGCGGTCGCCGACGCGCATCCGCTCGAGCTGCGACTCCTTGAAATTCGCGGTGATCCACACGCGCGGCGTGACGATCGAGAAGATCGACGTGCCCGCTTGCAGGAACGAGCCCAGTTGTACGTTGCGCCGCGTGACCCAGCCGTCGGACGGCGCGCGCATCTCGCAATACGACAGGTTCAGGTTGGCCGTCTCGAGCTGCGCGCGCGCCTGCAGCACCTGCTGGCGGCGTTCCTCGACGGCCGTCTCGGCCTGCCGGATCTGCTGCGGCACGAGGCTCGCGGTGCGCGCCTGCGCCTGGGCCATCGCGACGTTCGCGTCGGCGGTCGCGCGCTGCGCGTCGGCCGCGTCGATCGCCTGCTGCGAGGTTGCGCGCGCATCGACCGCCCGCTGCCGCGCCTGCGCGGCGAGCGCCTGTCGATACGCGGCTTCCGCCGATTCGATCTGCGCGCGCGCCTGCCGGTACTGGGCCGGATACTGCACGCGTGCGATATCGAGCTGCACGCGCGCCGCGTCGAGCTGCGCCTGCGCGAGGCCGAGCTGCGCCTGCGCCGCGTCGACCTGTGCGCGGTAGTCGCGCGGATCGATCTCGACGAGCACGTCGCCGCGCCGCACGAACGTGTTGTCGTCGACCGCCAGCCGCGTCACGTAGCCGGACACGTGCGGCGCAACCGCGACCGCGTTGCCGTCGGTGTATGCATCGTCGGTGCTCTCCTGGTTGCGCGTCGCGAACCACCATACGAGCCCGCCGACGAGCAGCACGAACACCACCGCCCCGAGGATGATCAGCGGCTTCTTGCCCGGCCGCTTGTGTTCGCCTTCGCCGTTGTCGCCGTCTCCGTCGCCGCCGGTGCGGCCGCCGCGATCGTCGTGCGGATGGTGATCGCCGCCACCGCCGCCCGGCGCGTCGGTCGGCCGCTCGCCGTTGCCGTCCGGCGTGGCGCCCGAGCCGCCGGCGCCGGACTGGCCGTCGCCTGCCCGCGCGACGGCGGGCGGCCGGCGCTCGAACGCCGGCCAGGGCACGCGCAGCGGCGTCGACGGTACGACGCCGGCCATCGCCGGCGCAAGCGCGTCCGGCGCGCCGGCGCCGTACCGACCGGACGTCAACGCGCGCCGGAACACGACGCCGAATCGCTTACGAACGGATAACGGGCACAAGATCGCATCGGGCATGAAACGGGGCTCCAGGCGGCGGGCGCGGGCGTCATTGCCCGCGCCGGCCTCAAGCGCGCGGTCAAGCAAACAGCGGGCCCGGCCACGTGCTTCGTTCGACCGCGGCACGCCCGATGCGTGATGCGTACGCATCCACCGCCCCGACAGGACGCCCGAACCATGACACGCTCGACCTCACTCGACACCGATACACGCGACGAGGATCGCGGCGACAGCACGCCCGGCCCCGAGGGCAAGCGCCGCGGCACGACCACGCCGCCGCCGCGCAGTGCGCACGACCCCGCCGAAGGCAAGCCGGTCGGGACGGAAAACGGGACGCCGCCGCGTCGCGCGCCGTCCGGCGAACACGGCGACGCGTGATCGCCGCGCGTCGCGCTGTCCGTCCGCCCTGCTGAAGCGGCCGCACGGAACGGCGGCAGAAATGACAAGCCGTTGAAAATTCGCGGACGGCGATCGACGAGTTCGCCCGAATCGTTCACACGCCGTCCTGCGTGAGCACGACACAGGAACGCACATTGCGGCACAGGCGGATGGATCTTTCAATCACCGGCCGCCTGCCCTGCATGACGCTACCCGACCCGTCCGATTTCCCTGTTCGCGCGGTGCCGCTCGCGCCGCTGGCGAAGGAACGCGCCACGATCGTTTGCCTGCGCAACCGGCGCGTGCTGCTGGTTGCCCGCGGGCGATCGTCGCGCTGGACGCTGCCTGGCGGCGTGATCCGGCGCGGCGAATCGGCGCTCGACGCCGCGCATCGCGAACTGCGGGAGGAAACGGGGCTCGCCGATCTCGAACTCGCATATTTCTTCTACGTGGACGGCAGCGTGAAGCGCCATCACGTGTTCGTCGCGAACCTGCCGCGCGGCGCGCATGCGTGCCCGGGCCGCGAAATCGCGCTGTGCCGCTGGGTCGGCATCGACGCGGTGTCGCACTGGCCGGCAAGCGCGCCGACGCAGCGCATCATCCGTCAGTTCGCGGGCCTGTGCACCGCCAGCGGCTTGCAACCTGACGCGCTCACGCGTCCTTCGTCTCGTTGAGCCCGGCGACCGGCGGCTGAGGATCGCGCGCGAGCCCTTGCGCGAACACCTTCAACCCTTCGAGCAGCGGCGTCAGCGCATCCCACAGCGCCTCGTCGTGCAGCAGCCGATAGACGCCGCGCACGCCGGGCGCGACATGCTCGTGCTGCGCCGGCTGCCACGCGCCCACGTGATGGAGCGCGTCGGCCGCCGCGAATGCGGCGCGACCGAACTGTTCCGGCGGAATGCGCGACAGCGCCGTCACGAGCATCGCGAGATTCTGCATGCCGCTCTGCATGCCGGGCTTGTCGAGCGCGGCGACGAACGTGTCGGCGAGCCGCGCGTTCGCGCTGACGACCTCGTTCGCGAAGCGCAGGAAGCCGTGCCGATGCAGGCTGCCGAGCAGGTGTTCGAGCGCGTCGTGCGCGCCGGGCTCCGGCTGCGGCGGCATCGTATCGGGGGGCGGGCGTTCGGTCATGGGCTTGCTCCGGTTGAGGCGCCACGCCAGACGGCCGTCGTACCGGCAGCCGCGGTGCGCCGAATGCGTGTCGTACGCGTTCGCCGGCCCCCCGCCGGGGCGGGCAGCCGCGGCCGCGTCAGTGCGAATGACCGTGCGGCGGCGCCTTGTATTCGCTGCGCGCGCCCATCGCGTCCTCGACGTGATGCACGCCATGCAGCGCGGCGACGCCGTCGATCAGCGCCTGCCGTTCGGCCTCCTCGACCTGTCCGGTCAGGCACACGTTACCGTGCTCGACGCTCACGTCGATGTCGCGCGGGCGGCCGACCAGGTGGCCGAGCGCCGCACGCACGCGCTCGGCGACCTGCACGTCGTCCGCATCGCCCGCGAGCCAGTCGGCCCGCAGGCCGGCGATCGCGCCGCGCGCATGGTCGGCCGCCCGCTTCACCTGCGTATTCGCATAGTCGGCCACGCCGTGCCGGCCTGCGACCGCCTTGTCGCGCAGATAGGCGCGACGACGCCGGCCGGACGACGGATCGAGGAAGTACATCGCGGCCGCCCCGCAGGCGACGGCCACCGCGAGATTCAACAATGGATTCGAAGGCGTTCTGGCGTTCATGGTGGCACCCTAGGCAATACCCGGGACGACCGGGCTTCGTTTCGACGTGCAGCACGTGCCGTTCCCCGCTGCGAGCGCCGCGTACACGCGGTCGCGCCGCGATGCGGCGCCGGAAACGACAAGCGTTTGAAAAATCATCGGGCGCGCATCGCTCGATCGGCCCTTCAGGCGATCACGATTCGGGCGGCGTGTCGGCCGTTTCCGCGCGCTTCCCGCCCGGCTCGTCGTCGCCGCGCTCGGCCGCGCGCTGCGCCATTTCGACGTAGGTCTGCGCCAACGCGCGCAACTCTTCTTCCGACGCATCCTCGATCCCGATCAGCCGGTCGCTCGCCGCGCGCGTGACCGCGAGCAGTTCGTCGAGCTTCAGGTGCAACGCCACGCTGTCGCGATTCTGGTTGCGCTGCAGCAGGAACACCATCAGGAACGTGATGATCGTGGTGCCGGTATTGATGACGAGCTGCCACGCGTCGGAGTAATGAAACACGGGCCCGCTCGCGAGCCACAGCACGGTGATGGCGACCGCGCTGCCGAATGCCACCGGCGAGCCTGCCCAGGTCGTCACACCCGATGCAAAACGTTCGAACGCGCGGGTGACGGCGTGTCCGGCCGGCCGGGAACCGGCGCCGGGCTCGCACGTCGTGTCGCGACGATCGCTCGGTGGTTCGTTGGGTTCGCGCATGAATGCCTCCGGATTCGATGGTCTGTCTGAATACACGCATGAACCGCCGCAGCGCCCGCCACGAGTCGGTCGCAAGCCGGCGGCTTGGGGGTCGGTCCCGTGCGCGCCGTCGACACAAGCATCACGCGTGCCCGGCCCGAACGCCCGTGCGCGCCTTACCGGGGCGCGTGCGTGTCCTCGTCGTCCGGGAAATAGCGCGTGTCGGTCAGTTGCGCGATGCCGTCGAGATCCGGAAAGATCGTCGCGATGCTCACGCCGACGCCCGCGAGCTCCTGCCGGATCGTCGCGAACCGCGCGCCCGGCACGACGATCCGAATGAGGCGACCGGCGAGGTCCGCATGCTCGTCGAGCGGCACGAAGCGCTCGGCGCCGGCGTCGTAGCAGTGGATCGTGAACCAGCCATCCTGCGCGGTGATCCTCGGCATCACGTGGCGCGGCCGGAACACCTTCGTGCGCGTGACCTGCAGCGGCGCGCGCCGTTCGGCGGCGGTCGCGATGTCGTCGGCGTCGTGCGACAGGCACCACACCACGCCGTCTCCGCCCGATTCGCTCGCGCGCCTGACCGCGAACCACAGCGCGGCCAGCGCGTTGCCGGACCAGTCGAGCAGACGCGTGCGCATCCCGTGCTGCTGCGCGAGCGCGAGCCAGTCGCACGCATCGAGGTTCTGCCCGGGTTCGAGATGCGGCAGCGCGCGCCGCGTGAATTCGTCGAGCATCCGCGCTTCGACGTCGGGCGACGCGCGCTGCCGCGCGATACCCGGCACGAGCGGCCAGCCCGCGTTGCACTGGCCGCGAAAAAGCCGCAGCGCCATCGTCTGCCGCTGCGCGCCGATCACGGCCATGTAGTCGGCCACGCTGTCGATCGAGCGATCTTCGGCCACACGCTTATCGTCCATGCATCGTGCCTCCTGCCGCGGCTGCCCGGGCTCGCGGCCATCGCGTCGGCGCGGGTCCGGGAGCGCCGCTTGCCGGATGCCGAACCGCCGGACCAGCCGGCTGCGTATCGACGTATCGCATCGCGGTTCACGGCGCCTTGCCGCGCTCCTTCTGCCAGCGCTCCATCAACGCGATCTCGTCGCGCTGCGCGGCGACGATCCGGCTTGCGAGCTGCCGCAGCGTCGGGTCCTTGCCATATTTGAGTTCGACCTGCGCCATGTCGATCGCGCCCTGGTGATGCGGCGCCATGTGCGCGACGAAATCGCGGTCGGCGTCGCCGGTGTACGGCGCGCTCTCCATCGCTTCCATCATCTTTCGATCGGCGCGCTTGAACGCCTGCGTGGACGTGTCGGGCACGCTGGCGGGGTTCGGCGGGCGCAACTGTGCCGCCGCCGACAGCGCCGACGCGCACGCGGCCAGCAGCGCGCAGGCCGCACAGCGGCGTATGAATGAACGGTTGAATGCAGGCATGAGACGATTCCTCGACAAGAAGGTGAATGGATCGCGTGCGGCATCGTCGCTCGTACGCACGCGCCGTATCGGCCGCCGGCGCGGCCGCGCCGCGCGCTTCACCGCCATCGCGCACGCGCATGCGCGTCGCCGCGTGCGACCAGCGTCCGGATGCGGTCGGCGGTGCGGCACGCGATCGCCTGGATCGTCAGCGACGGATTCACGCCGCCGACCGTCGGAAACACCGAGCCGTCGCACACCCACAGGTTCGGGATGTCCCAGCTTCGGCAGTCGGCGTCGACGACGCTCGTCGCCGGGTCGTCGCCCATCCGCACGGTGCCGGCGAGATGGCACGTGTCGTCTTCCTCGTGCCAGATGTCACGCGCGCCGGCCGCTTCCAGCGAACGCCCCATCTGCGCGAGCGCATGGCGGATCATCCGGCGGTCGTTGTCGTCGTACGAATAGGTGACGCGCGCGACCGGCAGCCCGAACGCGTCGCGCTCGTCGGCGAGCGTCACGCGGTTGTTCGCGCGCGGCAGCGTCTCGCCGACGATCTTCAGGCCGGCCTGGAAGTTGTAGCGCGCCATCTCGCGCTTCAGCGCATCGCCCCACAGCCCGCGCGCGGCAACCTTGCGCGCCCATTCGATCGGCAGCGGCCCCTGGCTCATCCAGCAATAGCCGCCGAAGAAATCCTTGCCTTCGTCCGCGTAGTTCCAGTGCTCGGTGATCGACAGCGACGGCGGCCCCTTGTACCAGCGCACTTCGTCGTCCATCGTCCCCCACGACGCCTGGTTGAGCTGCGCCATCAGGTAGCGGCCGACGAGGCCCGAACTATTCGCGAGCCCCTGCGGATGCCGCCCGTTCGCGGACAGCAGCAACAGGCGCGGCGTCTCGATCGCATAACCGGCGACGACGACGTTGCGTGCGCGCTGGAACCGGGTGCGGCCGTCGCGCCGGTAGTGCACGCCGGTCACGCGGTCGCCTTCGGCGTCGATCCGCAGCGCCATCGCGAGATCGCGCACTTCGGCGCCGGCCGCGACCGCCCGCGGTATCCACGTGACGAGCGCGCTCTGTTTCGCGTTGGTCGCGCAGCCGGCGATGCAGAAGCCGCGATACACGCACGGATGCGCGCGGCCGCGCGGCGCGGACAGCGTCGCGAGCGGCGTCGGCGTCCAGTCGATGCCCATCGCCTCGGCGCCGCGCGCGAGCACGAGCGCGGCCGCATTCAGTTCGTGGGCGCGATACGGATAGCGCGGCCGCGGCGGGCCCCACGGGTAGTTCACCGGCCCGCTGATCTTCAACGCCTGTTCGACCTCGCGGTAGTAGCGCCACATCTCGCGCCAGTCGAGCGGCCAGTCGACGCCGTAGCCGAGCGCGCTACGCGAGCGAAACCACTCGGGCCGGAAGCGCAGCGACACCATCGCGAAATGCACGGTGCTGCCGCCGATCGCCCGGCCGCTGTTGTTGGTGCCGAGCGTCAGCGGATCGGCGCCGTCGCAGATCCGCTCGTCGGTCCAGAACAGCTTGTGCTGATGCGTCTCGTCCGACGCGAATTCCTCCAGCGGCCGCCACCAGGCGCCCGCATCCAGCGCGACGACCGAGAAACCGTATTCGGCGAGCTTGCACGCGAGCGTGCCGCCGCCGGCGCCGGTGCCGACGATCACGAAGTCGACCGCGTCGTGGTCGCGGAACATCCGCATCGGCGACCACCCGCCGACCCGCAACGGATCGGGCGCACGACCGTCCCGGCCGCGCGGTGTCGGAGCGGACAGCGGTTCATCGGCGGCCATCGCGATCGCCCTCCTCCGTGCGCATTTCCGCTTCCCATGGGTCGCGGCGGTTGAAGTCCATTCGCACGTAGCCTCGCGGGCTCGCGGGGCCGCCGAAGCCGATTTCGTTCCATGCGAACGGATGCCCGTAATACGCGCCGCAGATATCCGTCAGCACGCGCTTCATGAAGAACGTGTGCGGGTCCATGCCGGCCCAGGCCGGCGCCGCCTGCGGATCGACGTCGCCTTTCTGGACCGCGTGCAGCAACGCATCGGCGTCGCGCGGGCCAAGCGCCGCGAACGGGCAGCCATGCGCGTGCCGCGCCATCGCGTCGAGTGCGGCGAGGCCCGTCTGCCAGGCGGCGCGCAGCGGCGGCAGGCGTGCATCGCGATAGCCGTCGCCGTCGTCGGCCGCGAGCCGCGCGTCGACCAACGCGGCGGTCGGGATCGCGCCCGCGCCGCCCGGTTGCTGCGGCACGATGCGCGCGCACAACGCCGCGAGCGTCGCAAATCGTTCGGAATCCAGATAGCGCGGCGCATTGGCCGCGATGCGCAGACGTGCATCGATCGCACGCCGCGTCGCATCGTTCCACGACGGCGAGTCGCGCTTGGCGAGCACGTCGTAGCCCGGATAGCGCGGCAACGCAACCGGCTTGCGGCGTGCATCGCTCATGACGCCTCCCGTTCGGCGAGCGCGGTCGCGGCGAGCCCCGCGATCGCGAGCGCGGTGAAGCTCGGCGGCGCCGGCAGCGGCGGGCCCGATAGCAGGTTCTGCGACCAGTTGCGCCAGCCGCCCATCTGCCGCGCGATGCCGCGCGCATGGAACGCGACGCCGACGAACCCGAGCACGGCCGTCGCGCGCAGCCACCCGCGGCAGAAGCGCCGCTCGGCGCGCGGACGCGACAGCGCCAGTTGCGCGGTCGCCAGCGCGGCCACCGGCGGCACCACGACCGGCGCGAACATCGCGCGATGCTGGAACGCGCCGCGAAAATGCAGCAGCGCCACTTCGCCGAGCGTGCCGACGAGGCCCGCCGTGACCAGCCCGGCCAGCGCGCGCCCGGCCGGCAGTCCGGCGAGCCGCGGCGCGCCGGCCGGGCTCTCGCGCAGCCGCTCGCCCGCCGCGCCCAGCACGCCGGACAGCACAAGCGCGAACGGTGCGCCGAGCGGTGCGCCGTAGAACAGGTTGTGCCAACTGAAACCGCCCGGCCGCTTCGTCACGTTGTACAGGTGGAACGCAGAGCCGGCGACGCCCACCGCGGCCGACGCGACGTGCACCGCGTCGCGCAGCCGGTGGCGCGCGGGCGTGTCGTCCGCATGGCCGTGCACGCTGGCGATCACCGACAGTGTCGACATCGCGAGCGGCGCAAGCATCGCGCGATTGTGAAAGGCGCCGCGATAATGCTCGACGCCGCTGTCGGCGAGCACCGAGCCCGCCAGCAGCAGCGCGCTGCGGTTCAACAACCGTGCGGCGTCGGCCAGCAACCGGTCACGCTCGGTGGCGCGATGTCGGGGGTGTCGCATCGTTTCTCCTCGTCGGTATTCAGCGCGCGAAATCCCGCAGATCGGCGGCGCGCAATTCCAGGCCGAGCCCGGCGCGCGTCGCATCGATTTCCAGTGCGCCGTCGACGAGCGTCGGCGCGCCGTCGAACAGCATCCGCTCGACGCGGACATGATCGTGAAACCATTCGACGTGGCGCAGGCGCGGCGCCGCGCAGCCGACGTGCCGGTGCAGCGCGGGCGCGCAGTGCGCGGACAGGTCGACGTGATACGCATCGGCCAGCGCCGCGGCCGCGAGAAAACCGCTGACGCCGCCGCAGCGTGTCGCGTCGGCCTGCAGCACGTCCACCGCGCGACATTCCAGCAAGCGGCGGAAATCGTCGGGCGTATACGCGTACTCGCCGGCCGCGACGTCAACCCCCGGGCCGACGTGCTCGCGCACGAATCGCAGCCCCGCGACGTCGTCGCTGCTGACGGGCTCCTCGAACCAGCGAATGTCGCAATCGGCGGCGGCCTGCGCGAACGCGAGCGCGGTACGCGGCGTATACGCGCCGTTCGCATCGACGAACAGGTCGACGCCTGGCCCGAGCGCGTCCCGTGCCGCGCGCACGCGCGACGGATCGCGCGCATCTTCCACACCGATCTTGATCTTGCACGCGCGCACGTGCTCGGCGCGCCAGCCGTCGAGTTGCGCGGCGAGCGTCGGCGCAGCGTAGGTCGTGAAGCCGCCGCTGCCGTACACCGGCACGCGTTCGCGCAGGCGGCCCAGCAGCACGGCGAGCGGCACGTCGGCGAGCTTCGCCTTGGCGTCCCACAGCGCGACGTCGAGCGCCGAAATCGCGGTCGCCGCGATCCCGCCGCGGCCGACGTTGCGCACCGCGCGCCACAGCGCGTCGACCGCGGCCGGGATGTCCACCACCGGCCGCTTGCGCAACACACTGGCCAGCATCGACGTCACGAGCGGCACGGCACTCGCGTCCGTGTACGTATAGCCGAGCCCCGTCACGGGCCCCGCGTCGATCTCGACGACGACGACCGTCGTCGCGGTCCACGCGTAGGTGCCGTCGGCTTCGGGCCGGTCGGTCGGCACGCGGTACGCGCGGGCGCGCACGTCGTCGATCGCCGGCGCGGCGGAAAGTGCCATCGTTGCGCTCCGGTCAGCTTGCTATTGGCTTGCCAGCATCGCGTGCAACCGATGTGCCCGACGCCACGCGAGGCGGCACGTGCCTTGCGCGGCCCCTCGCATCGGCTCATCCCGAACCAAGGAGAAACGGCATGGCGACAGTGGCGGATTTCATCGTCGAGCGGCTGTACGACTGGGGCGTGCGCCGCATCTACGGCTACCCCGGCGACGGCATCAACGGCTTTTTCGGCGCGCTGAACCGCGCGGACGGCAAGATCGAGTTCGTCCAGGCTCGCCACGAGGAGATGGCGGCCTTCATGGCGTCCGCGCATGCAAAATTTACAGGCGAGCTGGGCGTGTGCGTCGCGACGTCTGGCCCCGGCGCCGCGCACCTCGTGACGGGCCTCTACGACGCGCGGCTCGACCACATGCCGGTGCTCGCGATCGTCGGCCAGCAGGCGCGCGCGGCGCTCGGCGGCCACTACCAGCAGGAGGTGGACCTTCCGGCGCTTTTCAAGGACGTTGCAGGCGCATTCGTTCAGCTTGCGACGGTGCCGGGCCAGGTGCGCCATCTGGTGGACCGCGCGGTGCGCACCGCGCTCGGTGCGCGCACGGTCACCGCGCTCGTGCTGCCGAACGATCTGCAGGAACTCGACTACGCGCCGCCGAAGCGCGCGCACGGCACGGTGCATTCGGGGGTCGGCTATACCGCGCCGAAAGTCGTGCCGTATGCGGACGACCTGCGACGCGCGGCCGACGTGCTCAACGCGGGGTCGAAAGTCGCGCTGCTGGTCGGCGCCGGCGCGCTGAAGGCGACCGACGAGGTCATCGCGGTGGCCGACCGGCTCGGCGCTGGCGCCGCGAAAGCGCTGCTCGGCAAGGCCGCGCTGCCGGACGATCTGCCGTGGGTCACCGGCTCGATCGGGCTGCTCGGCACCAAGCCGAGCTACGAGCTGATGACCGAATGCGACACGCTGCTGGTCGTCGGCTCCGGTTTTCCGTATTCGGAATTCCTGCCGAAGGAAGGCCAGGCGCGCGGCGTGCAGATCGACCTGAAGGCCGACATGCTGAGCCTGCGCTACCCGATGGAAGTCAATCTGGTCGGCGACAGCGCCGAGACGCTGCGCGCGCTGCTGCCGCTCCTGAACGAGCGTCGCGACACCGCATGGCGCGACCGGATCGCGAAATGGAACCACGACTGGCACGACACGCTCGCGGCGCGCGCGGCCGCGAAGGCCAGCGCGGGGCGCGGCGTGAACCCGCAGCGCGCGTTTACCGAACTGTCGCCGCGCCTGCCCGACGACGTGATCCTGACGAGCGATTCGGGCTCCTGCGCGAACTGGTATGCGCGCGACCTGATGATGCGGCGCGGGATGATGGGCTCGCTGTCCGGCGGGCTCGCGTCGATGGGCGCCGCGGTCCCCTACGCGATCGCCGCGAAGTTCGCGCATCCGGTGCGCCCGGTGATCGCGATGGTCGGCGACGGCGCGATGCAGATGAACAACATGGCCGAGCTGATCACCGTCGCGAAATACTGGCGCCAGTGGCCCGACCCGCGCTGGATCTGCATGGTGCTGAACAACGAGGACCTGAACCAGGTCACGTGGGAGCAGCGCGTGATGGAAGGCGACCCGAAGTTCGACGCATCGCAGCAGATCCCGAACGTGCCGTACTACCGCTTCGCGACGCTGCTCGGCCTCAAGGGCATCTACGTCGACGATCCGGACCAGCTCGGCGCCGCGTGGGACGAAGCGCTCGCGTCCGACCGGCCGGTCGTACTCGAGGTGAAGAGCGACCCCGAGGTGCCGCCGCTGCCGCCGCACGTGACGCTGCAGCAGGCGAAGCATTTCGCCGAAACCCTGGTGAAAGGCGATCCGCGCGAGGGCAACGTGATCGTCGAGACCGCGCGGCAGGTGTTGTCGGCCGTGCTGCCCGGCAATGGCGAACACGGCGACAAGCGCGGCAAGGGAGGGAAAAGCGAATCGTAAGCAAGCGGCGCGTGCGGGACGGCGCGACACCCTAGCCGATGTCGACGTCGTCGCGCCCGTCGCCCTGCAGCGCGAGCGCCGCGTTCACGAGCCCGACCTGCGCGAGCGTGAACGGAAAATTTCCGCACATCCGCCGCGCCTTCACGTCATATTCCTCGGCCAGCAGCCCGACGTCGTTGCGCAGGCCGAGCAGCCGCTCGAACAGCGCGTGCGCGTCGTCGTCGCGCCCTTGCATCCGGTACACCTGCACGAGCCAGAAGCCGGCCGCGACAAACGCGCCTTCGTCGCCTTCGCAGCCGTCCTCGAAACGCGGCGGCCGATAGCGGAATGGCAAGCCGTCGTCCATCAGCTCGCGCTCGATCGCGGCGACCGTCGCGGCGACGCGCGGGTCGGACGCATCGAGCATCCCCGTCAACGGAATCAGCAACAGGCTGACGTCGATGCCGTCGCCGTCGAAGCGATCGACGAAGCGGCCGAGTGTGGCGTGATAGCCGCGCTCGAGCACCTCCGCACGCACCGCGTCGGCCCAGCGCCGCCACACGTCGAGCGGCGCGTGGTGGCCGAAGGCGCGCGCGGAGCGGTACGCGCTTTCGACCGCGGCCCACACCATTACCTTCGACGACGTGAACGGATGCCGGCCGCTGCGCACTTCCCAGATGCCTTCGTCCGGCTCGCGCCAGATCGTCGCCAGATGTTCGAGCAGGCGCCGCTCCAGCACCCACGCGTCGTCGTCGGGCGGCAGCCCATGCCGGCGCGCGTGGTACAGCGCGCCGAGCACCTCGCCGTACACGTCGAGTTGCAACTGGTCGGCTGCGGCGTTGCCGAAGCGCACCGGCCGCGCACCTTCGTAGCCGGCCAGATGCACGGCGTCCCACTCGGCCGCGCGCCGGCCGCCGTCGGCTGCATACAGCACCTGCAGTTGCGACGGATGATCGGCGATCGCACGCACGAGCCAGTCGCGCCAGCGCGCGGCTTCGTCGCGATAGCCGCAGCGCACCAGCGCGCGCAACGTGAAACTCGCATCGCGCAGCCAGCAGAACCGGTAGTCCCAGTTGCGCGCGCCGCCGAAGCGCTCGGGCAACGAACTGGTCGGCGCCGCGACGATGCCGCCGGTGCGCACGCTCGACAGCAGCTTCACCGTGATCAGTGCGCGCTCGATCGCGTCGCGATACGGGCCTTCGGCGGCGTTGCAATCCGACCAGCCGCGCCAGAACACCTGCGTATCGTGCAACGATGCGTATGCACCGGGCACGGCCGGCGCCGGGTCGAACGAGCGCGCATAACTGATGCAGAAATCCACCCGCTCGCCCGCCGCGATCCGTCGTGTGCCGACCAGCCGGTCGCTCTGCACGTCGAGCCGCGCATCGGTGTCGAGCCACATCGCATCGCCGCCCGTCATCATCCGCCAGCGGCGGCCGAAAGGCCGGCACCACGGCAGCGCGTTGCCGTAATCGAAGCGCACGCCGAGATCGACATCGACATCGACCGTCCCGCGCTCGCCGCTCACGCTGCGGATCAGGCACGGATCGCGCGCGTTCCAGCTCATCCAGTCGGTAATCGAGATGCAGCCCGACGACGTTTCGAACGTCGTTTCGAGGATCGCGGTGCGCGGCAGATAGCGGCGTGTCGTGCGGGCATCCTGCTCGCGCGGCGCAATCCGGAACCGGCCGTTGTCCGGCGTACCGACGAGCGCGGCGAAACACGGCGGCGAATCGAAATCCGGCCAGCACAGCCAGTCGATGCTGCCGTCCCGCGCGACGAGCGCCGCGCTGCGGCCGTCGCCGACGAGCGCGTAATCCTCGATCCGCATCGCGTTCACCGGCTCCGTTTGCGCACGGCGGCAAACGCGCCGGCGAGCAGCGCGACGGCCGCGCCGAACGCGAGCGCGCGCGACGCGCCGAGCCCGGCCTCGGCACCCGTGCGGCGCGCTTCGTCGGTGAACGCGCCGCGCGTCGCGTGCCGGCCCGGCACGGGGGCCCACAGATTCGACACGCGCGGGCCGGCCGGCGCCGCGCGCTGCTGGCCGCGCACGGCGGTGCGCGCGAGATAGCGATCGAAGCAGCCGGGCGCGAGGCCGTTCGCGACGATCGCCGCGAGCGACGACCAACCGACCCAGCGCTCGCGGCACGGATGCCGGACGGCGTGCACGATCGCATCGGCCGCCACTTCCGGCGCATAGACCGGCGCGACCGGACGCGGTGCGTGCGGCAGCACCGATTCGGCCCAGTCGAACTGCGGCGTGTCGATCGCGGGCAGTTGCACCATCGTCACGCGCACGCGGCTGCGCGCATGCAGCAGCTCGCAGCGCAGCGCGTCGGTGAAGCCGCGGATCGCGTGTTTCGCGCCGCAGTACGGCGTCTGTAGCGGAATCGACCGGTACGCGAGCGCCGAGCCGACCTGCACGATCGTGCCGCGGTTGCGCGGGACCATTCGCGCGAGCGCGGCCCGCGTGCCGTACACGTAACCGAGGTAGGTGACGGCCGTTACGCGCGCATAGTCTTCCGGCGAGATTTCGTCGAACGGCGCGAACACGGTGACCATCGCGTTGTTGACCCACACGTCGAGCGGCCCGAGTTCGTGTTCGATCCGCTCGGCCGCCGCGTCGAGCGCGGCCGCGTCGCTGACGTCGACGGCGATCGGCAGCGCCCGGACGCCATACGCGCGCACCTCGCTCGCGGTGTCGTCCAGCGCGCGAGGATCGCGAGCGAGCAGCGCGACGTTCGCGCCGAGCCGCGCAAACGCGTGGGCGCTCGCGCGGCCGACGCCGGCGCTCGCGCCGGTGATCGCGACGGTCTTCACGGTCGGTTCCTCCCATTTTGCGATGAGGGCGGCACGCCGCGGCGTGCCGGAACACGATCGGCGCAGCAAACGGTATGCCGTCGTCCAGGCGGGCCGCATCGCTGCGGCAATGGTCGTGAACGGCCGCCCAATTTACAAGCCGGCTGTAACGCAACGGCCGTTGCGCGCGCAGTTTCGCCCCCTCCAGGCTGCCCAGGAGCGAGCCCGGCGCGCACGAAACTTGCTCGGCCGCGAACGGTTGTCGTCGCCGCCGAACGCGGCAAGGAGTCGCGTTGCTCGTCCCGTCGTCCAGGAAAACGTGTCGTATCGCATGCATCGCGCCGTTCGCTTGGGCGGTCGGGCCGATGGTCGCGCGCGCGGCCACCGAGCGTGCCGCCCCCGGCGATCCGGCCGCGCCGCTACCGCTCGCGTACGTGATCCACGCGGCGGGCCCCGCCGCGCAGCCGGTCTTCGTGCTCGGGTGGGCATTGCTCGCGCTGTGCACGTTCGTCTGCGTCGCGATCGCGGTGCTGCTGCTGATCGCGCTGTTTCGCCGTCGCGCGCACGCGGGCGGCGGCTACGGCAGCGGGCTGACGATCGTGACCGTCGGCACCGCGATCTCGATCCTGCTGCTGTTCGGCGCGCTCGTGTACATGCTGCGCGTGCTGGGCGCGATCGCGGCGCCGCCGCGTCCGCCCGCACTGACGATCACCGTGACCGCGCAAGACTGGTGGTGGGCCGTTCGTTATCCGGACGAGGCAGGCGGCCCGGGCTTCGTCACGGCGAACGAGATCCATATTCCGGTGGGCGAGCCGGTCGCGATCGAGCTGAAGAGCGCCGACGTGATCCATGCGTTCTGGGTGCCGCAACTCGCCGGCAAGACGCAGACGATTCCCGGCCAGACGAACCGCCAATGGCTGCAGGCCGACCGGCCCGGCGTCTACCGCGGCCAATGCTCGCAATACTGCGGCGCGCAGCATGCGCACATGGCGTTCGAAGTCGTCGCCGAGCCGCCCGACGCGTTTCGTGCGTGGCTCGCCGCGCAGCGGCAACCGGCCCCAGCACCCGCGGCGGGCGCCGGCGCCGAGCGCCGCGGCCAGCGCGTGTTCGCCGCGCGCTGCGCGGGCTGCCACGCGGTGCGCGGCACCGACGCGACGGGCGATGCCGGCCCCGATCTCACGCACGTCGGCACGCGCCGGCTGCTCGCGGCCGGCACGCTCGACAACACGCCCGACAACCTGCGCCGCTGGATCGCGCATGCGCAGCAAATCAAACCGCAATCGCTGATGCCGTCGATCGCGCTCGCGCCGCGCGACGCCGACGATCTCGCCGCGTATCTCGCGACGCTGCACTGAACCGAGGATGCCGATGGCCATTGCCCGCGACACGCCCGCCCCGCTCAGCCGCGTACCCGATCTCGGCGAAGCGCCGCCCGGCTCCCCGCACGAACGCGCGCTGGCCGAGCTGTGGGAATCGGAACCCGGCTGGCGCGGCTGGCTCGGCACCGTCGATCACAAGCGCATCGGGCTGCGCTACATCGTCACCGCGTTCGCGTTCCTGCTGCTCGGCGGCGTCGAGGCGCTCGTGATGCGCATCCAGCTCGCGCGGCCGAACGCGACGCTGCTCACGCCCGCGCAATACGATTCGCTGTTCACGATGCACGGCGTCACGATGATCTTCCTGTACGCGCTACCCGTGCTGTCCGGCTTCGCGAACTATCTGTGGCCGCTGATGCTCGGCTCGCGCGACATGGCTTTCCCGCGGCTGAACGCGTTCTCGTACTGGTCGTTCCTGTTCGCCGGGCTGTTCCTGTACGCGAGCTTTCCGCTCGGCGCGGTGCCGGACGGCGGCTGGTTCAATTACGTGCCGCTCACGTCGCTCGACTACAGCGCCGGCGCGAACATCGACATCTACGCGCTCGGGATGATCCTGCTCGGCATCTCGACGACCGGCGGCGCCGCGAACTTCGTCGTCACGCTGCTGCGGATGCGCGCGCACGGCATGTCGATCGATCGCGTGCCGATCATCGTGTGGGGCACGCTGACCGCGTCAGTCGCCAACCTGGTCGCGGTGCCGTCGGTGAGCCTCGCGTTCCTGCTGCTGTGGCTCGACCGCAATGCCGGCACGCATTTCTTCGACGTCGCGCACGGCGGCCGTCCGCTGTTGTGGCAGCACCTGTTCTGGATGTTCGCGCATCCGTGGGTCTACGTGGTCGTGCTGCCGGCGATGGGGATCGTGTCGGACGCGCTGCCGACCTTCTGCCGGCGTCCGCTCGTCGCATACGAGGCCGTCGCCGTGTCGACGGTGGCGACGATGCTGATCGGCTTCGAGGTGTGGGTCCACCATATGTTCGCGACGGGCATCGCGCCGCTCGCGCTCGCGTTCTTCGGCGCCGCGAGCATGCTGATTTCGATTCCGAGCGCGGTCGCGGTGTTCGCGTGGATCGCGACGATCTGGACCGGCCGCCCCGTGTTCCGCACGCCGTTCCTGTATTTCGCTGGCTTCGTGCTGATGTTCGTGATCGGCGGCGTGTCCGGCGTGATGACCGCGGCCGTGCCGCTCGACTGGCAGCTCACCGATACGTACTTCGTCGTCGCGCACCTGCACTACGTGCTGCTCGGCATCAACGTGTTTCCGGTGCTCGGCGGCGTCGCGTACTGGTTCCCGAAATTCACCGGGCGGATGATGAACGAACGGTTCGGCCGCTGGACCTTCTGGGTCGTGCTGATCGGCTTCAACCTCGGCTTCTTCCCGATGCATATTTCCGGGCTGCTCGGGATGCCGCGCCGCATCTATACCTATCCATCGGGAATGGGTTGGGACACGTCGAACCTGCTGACGACGATCGGCTCGTTCGTGTTCGGGATCGGCATCGCGATGTTCGTCGTCAACGCGCTGGTGAGCGCGCGGCGCGGCGTGCGCGCCAGCGAGAATCCGTGGGGCGCGGCCGGCCTCGAGTGGTCGGTCGCGTCGCCGACGCCCGTGTACAACTTCGCGGTGCTGCCGCTCGTCGCGTCGCGGCATCCGCTGTGGGAAACGCGCGACGATCCGGCGCGCACCAGCCTGCGAGTCGGCTACCGGCTCGCGGACGGGCGCGAGGCGCTCGCGGTCACGCCGCTCGCCGCCGCGCCGAGCGCGATCCTGAAGATGCCCGAAGACAGTTGCGTGCCGTTCGTGCTCGCGCTGCTCGCGACCGCCGTGTTCGCGGCGATGCTCGCGCGCTCGCCGACGCTCGTCTGCGTGGCCGTCGCCGGTTGCGCGATCGCCACCGCCGCGTGGCTGTGGCCGCGCCGCGAACTCGGACAACGCGTGCGCCTGCCGGCCCGCGCCGACACGCAGGCGCCCGCCGCGGCCGCCGGGCTTCATCCGGACGAACCGCCGTCCGCGACGGCGCCGGCAGCCGCGCCGGCCGCGTGCATCGAGCCGCTGCCGGTCGGCAGTTGCGGCGAACGTGCAGGCGGCTGGTGGGGCGTGCTCACGCTGATCGTGACCGAGGCCGGGCTGTTCGGCTACCTGCTGTTCTGCTACTTCTACCTGCAGTCGCAGTGGTCCGCGCCGTGGCCGCCCGAAGGAATGCCGAAGATCGGGCTCGCGGCCGTCAACACGGTCGTGTTGCTGTCGAGCAGCGTGTTCGTATGGCTCGCCGAGCGGGCGGTGCGGGCCGGCCGGCAGGCGCGCGCGGTCGCGCTGCTCGTCGTCGCGCTGGCGCTCGGCACCGCGTTCGCGCTGGTTCAGCTGCACGAATGGCGCGATCACCCGTACGGCCCGACCGCGCATCTGTACGGCAGCCTCTACTTCACGATCACCGGGTTCCACCTCGCGCACGTCGTGGCCGGTCTCGCGATCCTCGCACTGCTCGCCGCGTGGACGGCCGCCGGGTTCTTCGGCCGCGAGCGACGCGTCGCGCTGACGGTCGGCGGGCTCTACTGGCACTTCGTCGACATCGTGTGGCTGTTCATCTTCACTGCGCTGTACGTATCGCCGTTCTGGCTGAGGAGCACCGGATGAACGACGCCCGACGCGCGTGGACGCCGCTGCTCGCGATCGCGGCCGGCCTCGTCGGCGCGCCCGCGCTGTGGTTCGCGCAGATGCTGGTGTCGGAGACGCTCGCGTCCACGGCGTGCTATCCGCTCGGTGTCGCGCAGGCCGCGCCGCGCTGGGCGCACGTCGGCGCGTGGCTCGCGCTGATCGCCGCGGGCGCGTTCGCGCTGGCCGCGGCCTGCGCGACCTGGCTCGCACGCGTGTGGCGGCGCCGGCACGATGCCGATGCGCGTGCCGTGACGCGCGACGGCAGTACGCGCTTTCTCGCGCGCTGCGGCATGCTCGCGGCGCTCGGTTTCGTGATCGGTCTGGTGTTTACGGGGATCGTCACCGCTTTCGTGGGGCCTTGCAGTCCATGGCGCTGATCCCGTTCGCTTCGTTCCCGTTCCGCGTTCCGGGCCGCCGCGCGGGAGGCGCGTTCGCGGTATGCGTCGCGCTCTGCGCGTGCGACGGGCGGCAGGACGACAACGCGGCCGCGGGCAGCGGCACGGCCGGCGCCGCGTCGGCGGCTGAAGCGCCCGAGCCCGCGTCGGGCTGGCGGTTCGTGCGGATTCGCGCGTCGGCGGCCGATGCCGGCGCGTCGATGTCCGCGCGCGTGCAGAACGACCGTCGGCTGTCACGCGACCGGGATGCATCGGTGGCGGATGCGACATCGTCCGCGGCATCCACCCCGCCGCCCGACGCCGCTTCCGCTTCGACCGCCCGCCGCCCGGTCATCGCGGCGGCGGCCGCGAGCGCCGACGCCGCGACGATCGCGCGCGGCCGCTATCTCGCGCTCGCCGGCGATTGCGCCGCGTGCCACGACGCGGCCGACCATACGCCGTACGCGGGCGGGCAGCCGGTGAATTCGCCGTTCGGGCCGATCTATGCGCCGAACATCACACCGGACCCGACGCACGGCATAGGCAACTACACGCTACGGCAATTCGACGATGCCATGCGGCGCGGCGTGCGCGCGGACGGCAGCCGGCTGTATCCGGCAATGCCGTACCCGTCGTTCGCGCACCTGAGCGACGACGACGTGCGCGCGCTGTATGCGTATTTCATGCGCGGCGTCGCGCCGTCCGCGAATGCGGCGAAACTCACGCAACTGCCGTTTCCGTTCAACCAGCGCTGGGCGCTCGGGCTGTGGAGCCTCGTGTTCGCGAACCGCGACCGGTTCACGCCGCAGCCGTCGCAATCGGCGGAATGGAATCGCGGCGCGTATCTCGTGCAGGGGCTCGGCCATTGCGGCGCATGCCATACGCCACGCGGCCCGGCCTACAACGAACGCGGCTACGACGAGCGCAGCCCCGCGTTCCTGACCGGCGGCATCAACGACCACTGGTTCGCGCCGAACCTGACCGGCGCAGCGCCGGACGGCCTCGGCCGCTGGTCGGCCGACGACATCGCCGCGTTCCTGCGCAGCGGCCATGCGGCGCGCGGCGCGGTATTCGGCGCGATGGCGCCGGTCGTCGGCGAAAGCACGGCGCTGCTGACGGATGCCGATCGCCACGCGATCGCCGTGTACCTGAAATCGTTGCCCGCGCAACCGACTGCCGCAACGAATCCGCTCGGTGTCGGTGTCCCGCGGCTGACCGTTGCCGGCCCGCGTCCGGAAGGCGGCCAGCAGGCGCCGGGGGCCGGCGTGTATGCGGGGTTCTGTGCACGCTGCCATGGCGCCGACGGTAAAGGCGTACCTGATCACGGGCCGGCGCTCGCGGGCAGTTCGATCGTCGCGGCGGCCGATCCGACGAGCACGATCCGGATCGTGGTCGAAGGTGTGCAGCCCACGCCCGGCAAACCGGGGCCGGTGCAGCGGATGCCGGCGATGCGCGGCGCGCTGACGAGCGGCGAGATCGCGGCGGTGGTCAGCTACGTGCGCGGTGCGTGGGGGAATCGGGCGGCGCCTGTGTCGGAGCAGGATGTGCGGCGGTTGCGGGGGGCGATCAAGCGGTAGCCGCGTGTCGCGCGGGGGCACCGCGCGATGCCGGCGGGATCCATACGGGCGGGCCCGGCGCGAAAGTTTCAGCCGGGCCTGACGACATCACCCGTGGGCCGCCGCACGTGCGGGCGAACGCGTGCGCGACGTCGGCTCCGGTGCGGGTGCCGCTTCGGTGGCCTGCGTGGACGGCGCAACGGTCGGATGCAATCCCAACGCGGCGACGACCTTCATGATCGTTGCAGTTTCGACGCCACCGCTACCGGCTCGCAACAGCCTGCGCTTCCGGCGCCTGCCACCCGCCGCCGAGCGCCTTGAACGCGGCGACCGCCGCGCGCGCCGCTTCCGTTCGCGCCTGCACGCGTTCGTCCGATGCGCGCAGCAGGCTTTCGTCGGCCTGCAACACTTCGATCAGGCTGACCACCCCTTTCTGGTAAGCCGCAAACGATGCGGTCCGCGCGCGGCCGAGCGAATTCACGCCGTCGCCGAGAATGGCCGCCTGCTCGTCACGCTTGACGAGCGCCGAGAACGCATTTTCGACGTCCTCGGTCGCGTGCAGTGCCGCGAGCCGATACGCGGCCAGCATTTCGGCATCCTGCCCTTTCGCTTGCGCGATCTGTGCATTGATCCGGCCGAAGTCGAACAGGCGCCAGCGCAGGCCGAGCACGCCCGCCGCTTGGTTCGCGCCGCCGGCAAACAGGTTGCCCGCGCCCATCGTCGTCGCGCTGCCGAGCAGTCCGCCCAGCGAGAACTTCGGGTAATACTCGGCGATGGCCACGCCGATGCGCGCGTTCGACGCCGCCACGCGCCGCTCGGCGACAATCAGGTCGGGCCGGCGCCGCAGCAGTTCGCCGGGCGTGCCCGTGGCCGCGATCCGCGGCGCGACCGGTACGTCGCCGCCGGCAAGCAATGCCGCGCGATGCGTGCCGGGCTGCGCGCCGAGCATCACGTCGAGCGCATTCATCGCCGCGTCCAGCGCCGCTTCGAGCACCGGCACCGTCGCGCGAACCTGGGCAAGCGCGCCTTCGGCCTGCCTCACCTGAAGCTCCGCCGCGAGACCCTTCCCGTAGAGCAGGTTGAGCGTCGACAGCAGATCCTGCTCGGTCCGCACCTGGCGCCGCGCGACGTCGAGGCGGCCCTGCAACCCGCGAATCGTGATGTAGGTATCCGCGGTTTGCGCGGCGACGGCGAGCCGCGTCGCGACCGCCGCCGCTTCGGATGCCTGATAGTCGGCGAGCGCCGCTTCGCGGCCGCGGCGTAATCCGCCGAATACGTCCAGCTCCCAGCTTGCGTTGAGATCGGCCTCGTAGTCGTTGCCATGACGGTCGAAACCGGGCGTCGCATTCAACACCTGCCCCAACGGCGTTTCGACCGACTGATAGACGCGCGCGGCCTGGCCGCTCACATTGCCGGACGGCAGCAGCGCCGCATTCGCCGCACCGAGCCCCGCGTGCGCCTGCGCGACGCGCGCCGCGGCCTGCGCAAGATCGAGGTTCTGGGCGAGCGCCAGCGTGATGTATCGCGTCAGTTGCGGATCGCCGAAGCCCGTCCACCATGTCGCGAGATCGGCGTCGGCCGCCGCGTGGCGCTGGCCCACGGCGCGCTGCCCGTGGAACTGCTCCGGCATCGCCACGTCCGGCCGCACATAGTCGGGACCGACGGCGCATCCCGCCGACAAGATGGCGGCGAGCGCCGCGGCAACGATGGGTTTGGGTAGCATGTGGGCGTTAGCAAGAATCCGGTGGTGACTATAATACCAAATAGTCACTCGTTGCACATTCCTGTCCGTCGCAGCCCATGAAAAAAATCGACTCTTCCCCGGCGCCCGCACGCGGCCCGGCCGACCACGACGTCCGCGACCAGATCGTGGCCGCCGCCACCGAGCACTTCAGCCGGTACGGCTACGAAAAGACGACCGTGTCGGACCTCGCGAAGGCGATCGGCTTCTCGAAGGCCTATATCTACAAGTTCTTCGAGTCGAAACAGGCGATCGGCGAGATGATTTGCGCGAACTGCCTGCGCGAGATCGAAACGGACGTGCGCGCGGCCGTGGCCGCGGCCGAACTACCCACCGAAAAGCTGCGGCGGATGTTCAAGGTCTTTACCGAAGCGAGCCTGCGGCTGTTCTTCCGCGACCGCAAGCTGTACGACATCGCGGCATCGGCCGCGACCGGGAACTGGCAGTCGGTGCAGGCCTACGAGGCGCGCGTGCAGAAACTGCTGCAGGACGTCCTCCAGGAAGGCCGGCAAAACGGCGAGTTCGAGCGCAAGACCCCGCTGGACGAAACCGCCACGGCGATCTACCTCGTGATGCGGCCGTACCTGAACCCGCTGCTGCTGCAGTACAACCTCGACACGACCGACGCCGCGCCCGCCCAACTGTCCAGCCTTGTCCTCCGAAGCCTCGCGCCGTGATGCGTCACCGTTTGTGACTATTGACTATATTAGTCACTAGATACACAATGAAAGCCCCGCTCACTTCGTCACTGGGTCTTTCATGGTTCGGCGTCGCCTCGCTTTCCTCGCAGTCGCTTCCGCACTGCCCGTCGCGCTAGCCGCCTGCAGCGGAAAAGCGCCGTCCGACCCGCGCACGGAGGCGCCTCTCGTGCGCACCGCCGTCGTGCAGGCGGCCGCTCCCGCGTCCCGCTCGTTCACTGGAACCGTCGCCGCGCGCGTGCAGAGCGATCTCGGCTTCCGCGTAGCCGGCAAGGTGCTGGAGCGGCTCGTCGATACCGGGCAAACCGTGCGGCGCGGCCAGCCGCTGATGCGACTCGACCCGGTCGACCTGAAGCTCGCGGCGCGCGCCCGCGACGAGGCGGTCGCCGCCGCACGGGCCCGCGCGCGGCAGACCGCCGAGGACGAAGCCCGCTACCGCGACCTGCGCGGCACCGGCGCGATATCGGCATCCGCGTACGACCAGGCCAAGGCGGCGGCCGATGCCGCGAAAGCGCAACTGAGCGCCGCCGAGGCCGACGCCGACGTCGCGCGCAATGCGACCGGCTATGCGCAACTCGTCGCGGACGGCGACGGCGTGGTGATGGAAACGCTCGCGGAACCGGGCCAGGTCGTCGGCGCGGGACAACCGGTGGTGCGGCTCGCGCACGCCGGCAGCCGCGAGGCCGTGATCCAGTTGCCCGAAACCCTGCGCCCGGCGATCGGGTCGGCGGCACAGGCCGGACTGTTCGGCAAGCCGGACGTCGGCGTCCCCGCGACGCTGCGCCAGCTTTCCGATACCGCGGACGCGAGAACGCGTACTTTCGAAGCGCGCTACGTGCTGCAGGGCGTGCTGGCCAATGCACCGCTGGGCGCGACCGTCACGATCCGCATCGCGGACGACGCGCGCACGGCTTCGCCGCGCGGCATGCAGGTGCCGATCGGCGCGCTGCTGGACGCGGGCAACGGGCCCGGCGTGTGGGTCGTCGCCGGCGAACCGGCCAAGGTGACGTGGCGGCCGGTCAAGGTCGAGCATCTCGACGACGACAGCGCACGCGTGTCCGGCGACGGCACGCTCAAACCGGGCGAGCGCGTCGTCGCGCTCGGCGCCCCGCTGCTGCACGAAGGCGAAGCGGTCCGCGTCGCCGCGCAGGCCGCGACGATCGCGAGCGAAGGAGCACGGCCGTGAGCGAACGCCGCTTCAACCTGTCCGCGCTAGCCGTGCGTGAGCGCGCGATCACGCTGTTCCTGATCTGCCTGATTTCGCTGGCTGGCCTCGTGTCGTTCTTCAAGCTGGGCCGCGCGGAAGACCCCGCGTTCACGATCAAGGTGATGACCATCATCACCGCATGGCCGGGCGCCACCGCGCAGGAAATGCACGACCAGGTCGCCGAAAAGATCGAAAAGCGCATGCAGGAGCTGCGCTGGTACGACCGCACCGAAACCTATACGCGCCCGGGCCTCGCGATCACGACGCTGACGCTGCTCGACAGCACGCCGCCGTCGGAAGTGCAGGAACAGTTCTACCAGGCACGGAAAAAGATCGGCGACGAGGCGACCACCCTTCCTGCCGGCGTGATCGGCCCGATGGTCAACGACGAATACGCGGACGTCACGTTCGCGCTGTTTGCGCTGAAGGCCAGGGGCGAACCGCAGCGCCTGCTGGTGCGCGACGCCGAAGCGTTGCGCCAGCGGCTGCTGCACGTGGCGGGCGTGAAGAAGGTCGACATCATCGGCGAGCAGGCCGAGCGTATCTACGTGCAGTTGTCGCACGACCGGCTCGCGACGCTCGGCGTGAGCCCGCAGGACGTGTTCGCCGCACTCAACGGCCAGAACGTGCTGACGGCGGCCGGCTCCGTCGAGACGCGCGGGCCGGAGATCTTCATTCGCGTGGACGGCGCGTTCGACAAGCTGCAGAAGATCCGCGACACGCCGATCGTCTCGCAGGGCCGCACGCTGAAGCTGTCGGACATCGCGACCGTCGAGCGCGGCTACGAAGATCCGTCGACGTTCTTGATCCGCAACAACGGCGAACCCGCGCTGATGCTGGGCATCGTGATGCGCGACGGCTGGAACGGGCTCGACCTCGGCCGCGCGCTGGACCGCGAAGTCGGCGCGATCAATGCGGAGCTGCCTCTCGGCATGAGCGTGACCAAGGTCACCGACCAATCCGTGAACATCAGCTCGGCCGTCGACGAGTTCATGGTCAAGTTCTTCGCCGCGCTGCTCGTCGTCATGCTGGTGAGCTTCGTCAGCATGGGCTGGCGCGTGGGGCTCGTCGTCGCCGCGGCCGTCCCGCTGACGCTGGCCGTGGTGTTCGTCGTGATGGCCGCCACCGGCAAGAACTTCGACCGCATCACGCTGGGTTCGCTGATTCTCGCGCTCGGGCTGCTCGTCGACGACGCGATCATCGCGATCGAAATGATGGTCGTGAAGATGGAGGAAGGCTACGGGCGCGTGGCCGCTTCGGCCTACGCGTGGAGCCATACGGCCGCGCCGATGCTGGCCGGCACGCTCGTGACCGCGGTCGGCTTCATGCCGAACGGCTTCGCGCGCTCCACGGCCGGCGAATACACGAGCAACATGTTCTGGATCGTCGGGATCGCGCTGATCGCGTCGTGGGTCGTGGCGGTGGCGTTCACGCCGTACCTCGGCGTGAAGATGCTGCCCGAGTTCAGGAAGATCGAAGGCGGCCACGACGCGATCTACGACACGCCCCGCTACAACCGCTTCCGCCAGATGCTGACGCGCGTGATCGCGCGCAAATGGCTGGTCGCGGGGTCCGTCGTCGGCCTGTTTGCACTCGCCATTCTCGGCATGGCGGTCGTGAAGAAACAGTTCTTCCCGATTTCCGATCGCCCCGAGGTGCTCGTCGAGGTACAGATGCCGTACGGCACGTCGATTTCGCAAACGAGCGCCGCCGCGTCGAAAGTCGAAGCATGGCTCGCGAAGCAGAAGGAAGCGCGAATCGTCACCGCGTACGTCGGCCAGGGCGCGCCGCGCTTCTATCTGGCGATGGGACCGGAGTTGCCCGATCCGTCGTTCGCGAAGATCGTCGTGCGCACCGATAGCCAGGACGAACGCGACGCGTTGAAGGCACGGCTACGCCGCGCCGTCGCCGACGGCCTCGCGCCGGAAGCGCGCGTGCGCGTCACGCAACTCGTGTTCGGCCCGTATTCGCCGTTCCCGGTCGCGTACCGGATCACGGGCCCCGATCCGGACACGCTGCGCGGCATCGCGTCCGCAGTCGGGCACGTGATGAACGGCAGCCCGATGATGCGCACGGTCAATGCCGACTGGGGCACGCGCGCGCCGACGCTGCATTTCACGTTGCAGCAGGATCGCCTGCAGGCGGTCGGGCTGACGTCCAGCGCGGTCGCGCAGCAGTTGCAGTTCCTGCTGACCGGCGTGCCGGTCACCGCGGTGCGCGAGGATATCCGGACCGTGCAGGTCGTCGCGCGTTCGGGCGGCGATGCGCGGCTCGACCCGGCGCGGCTCGACGACTTCACGCTCGCCGGCGCGAACGGGCAGCGCATTCCGCTGTCGCAGGTCGGCAAGGTCGACGTGCGGATGGAGGAGCCGATCATGCGCTGGCGCGATCGCGTGCCGACGATCACGGTGCGCGGCGATATCGCCGACGGTTTGCAGCCGCCGGACGTATCGGCCGCGATCACGAAGCAGCTACAGTCGATCGTCGCGCGGTTGCCGAGCGGCTACAAGATCGAAGAAGCAGGCTCCATCGAGGAATCGGGCAAGGCGACCACGGCGATGCTGCCGCTGTTCCCGATCATGCTCGCGATCACGCTGGTCATCATCATCTTCCAGGTGCGCTCGATCTCGGCGATGGTGATGGTATTCATGACGAGCCCGCTCGGGCTGATCGGCGTGGTGCCGACGCTGATCCTGTTCCGGCAGCCGTTCGGCATCAATGCGCTGGTCGGGCTCATTGCGCTGTCGGGGATCCTGATGCGCAACACGCTGATCCTGATCGGGCAGATCCATCAGAACGAACAGGCCGGGCTCGATCCGTTCCATGCAGTCGTCGAGGCGACCGTGCAGCGCGCGCGGCCGGTGATCCTCACCGCGATGGCGGCTGTGCTCGCGTTCATTCCGCTCACGCATTCGGTGTTCTGGGGCACGCTCGCGTACACGCTGATCGGCGGCACGTTCGCCGGCACGATCCTCACGCTGGTATTCCTCCCCGCGATGTACGCGATCTGGTTCAGGATCGGGCCCGGCCGTGCCGCCGGCTCGCATCGCGGCCTGCAACCGGCATCGCCGGGCGAGATCGCGCTTCAGCCCGCGCTCGACGCGCGCGATTGATCCGTCCGCCATTCATCGTGTCGAAGGAAACCGTCATGGCGAATTCAGCCGTTGTCGTCGTGCCCGGCGTGTCGTCAAGGCGTCGGGCGCGCGGCCCTGTCGGCGGCAGCCGGATTCCCGCGCAACGATAGCCGTCGATCATCGCCGCAGCATCGCCACCGCCTTGATTTCGACGATGTACCCCGGCCCGCCGCCGAGCATGTGGGCACCGACGGCCGTCCACGCCGGCCGCGGATGCGCATGAAAATAGCGGTCGCGCACCTGCATGAACAACGGCAGGTCGCGCATGTCGGTGTGAAAGGTCGTGAGGTCGACCACGTCGTCAAGCGTCGCACCGCCCGCCTCCAGCACGCGCTTCAGGTTCTCGAACGCCTGCACGATCTGTGCTTCGCGATCCTCGACCAGTTGCATCGCCGCGTCGCGGCCGATCTGCCCGGATACGTAAAGCGTATCGCCGACCCTCAATCCCGGCGCATAGCCGATCTTCTCGTACACCGCTTCCATTCCCATCGGAACGACGGCTTTGCGTTCATGCATGATTGTCTCCGTGGCCGGTGGCGTCGCACCGGTCGTCTGGTTGTCGATGAAGGCGGTCGATGAATCAAGGCAACCGGTACGCCGCTCAACCCGTATCCCCACCCGCGACCGGCAACACCGTGCCGGTGATATAGCTCGCCTCGTCCGACGCGAGGAACAGGATCGGCGCGATCTGTTCGTCGAGGCTGCCGTAGCGCTTGAAGTACGTCGATTCGGTCACCTGCCTCACGGCCTCGGCCATCCACGCCTGTTCCCGCCCGGTATCGCCGGCCGCATTGCGCGGCACGCGGCGCGGCGGCGCGCTGGTGCCGCCCGGCGCGGTGGCGACGACGCGGATGTTGTGTTCCGCATACTCCATCGCGAGCGCCGACGTCAGCGCGTTCACGCCGCCCTTCGCGGCCGAGTACGGCACGCGGCGGATGCCGCGCGTCGCATTCGACGAGATGTTGACGATCGTGCCACCGCCGCGCGCAATCAGGTGCGGCAGCACGGCGTGACACGCATAGAGCGTCGGCATCAGCGAACGGCGGATCTCCGCGTCGATCTGCGCCGGTTCGAACTCGGCGAACGGCCGCATCCGAATCGCGCCGCCGACGCCGTTGATCAGGATGTCGATGCCGCCGAACGTCTGCGCCGCGCACGCGATCGCCGCATGCGCGCCTTCATAGGTTTCGAGATCGGCAACGAAGCATGCCGCCTCGCCACCGGTCGCTTCGGCCGCGACGTCGGCGACGAAATCCGCGCGATCGACGAACAGCACCTTGCCGCCCTCGGCCGCCGCGCGCAGCGCGACACCACGGCCGATGCCCTGCGCCGCGCCCGTGACGACGACGACCTTGCCGGAGAATCGTTGCATGGTCATGCCGCCTTTGCCGTGACGTTGGGGGTGAACTTCTCGTAGTGGAAGCTGTTCGGCTTCACGCCTGCGTCGTCGAAGTACTGACGCACCGCATCGACCATCGGCGGCGGGCCGCACAGATACACGTCGACGTCGCCGTCGTTCAGCGCGTCGGCCGGGATATGCTGCGTGACCCAGCCCTTGCGCGGATGGCTCGATGCGGCATCCGCGACGACCGTCGCGAAGCTGAAGTTCGGCAGCTTCGCCGCCAGCGCTTCGATCGCGTCGACCAGCACGAGATCGAGATCGCGCGTGACGCCGTAGATCAGGTGCACCTTCTGCCGCGAACCGCTGCGCGCGAGCACGTCGAGCATCGACAGGAACGGCGCGAGGCCCGTGCCGCCGGCGAGGAACAGCAGCGGCCGCTGCACGTCGCGCAGATAGAAGCTGCCGAGCGGACCGTGCAGTTCGAGCGCGTCGCCGGGCTGCGCGGATGCGAGCCACGTGCTCATCACGCCGCCGGGAATCTTCTTGATCAGGAAGCTCACCTTCGCGTCGCCCGGCGCGGACGAGAACGAATACGAGCGATGCTGGCCGCTCGCGGGCACGTCGATGTTCACGTACTGGCCCGGCAGGAACGCCGGCGCGCTCGCGCCGACGTCGAGTTCGAGCACGACGGCCGCATCGTTGTGCGGCTCGACCTTCGTGACCGTGGCGGCAAAGCTGCTCTGCCCCGTCTTGCACGCGACCGACGACGTCGGCACCGCGATCACGCAATCGCTATGCGGCACCATCTGGCACGTCAGCACGAGGCCGCCGTCCTTTTCGTCCTCGGTGAGCGCGTCGTCGATGTAATCGTCGCCGAGATCGTAGCGGCCGCTTTCCGCGCGGCACTTGCACGTGCCGCACACGCCGTCGGAGCAATCCATCGGCAGGTTGATCTTCGCGCGGAAGGCCGCGTCGAGCACCTTCTCGCCGGCCTTGCAGTCGATGAAGCGGGTCACCCCGTCCTCGAAATTCAATGCAATCTTGTAGCTGGACATCGCGTCACCTCCACTTCCTTTCATGGCAAACCAACGGCGTCAGACGTGATACACGTCGAGCACCTGCCGGATGTAGTCGTTCTTCAGCACGATCTTCTTGCGTGAAATCAGCAGCGCGTCGCCCGCACGGCGCAACGTGACGAACATCGTGCCGAAGAAGTGATCGGTCACGCGGTAACGGTGGTTCAGCGTGTGGAAGTTGTAGCGCACGTCGACCTCGTCGTCGCGTTCGGCCAGCACCTCGACGTTCGTCACGTTGTGGCTGGTGCGCGGCTCCGGCGTCGATGCGCCGCTGCGCTCGGTCTTGATCCGGAACACGCGATCCTCGAGGCCGCCGCGGTCCGCGTAATACATCAGCGAGATCTGGCGCTGCGGATCGTCGGTCGGCCGATCGTCGTCGTCCCACGCTGGCATCCAGTACGTGACGTCCTCCGTGTAGCAGGTCAGCCACGCGTCCCACTCGCGATCGTCGAGCAGGCGCGCCTCGCGATACAGCGCCGCGCAAATCGTCCGGTAATCGAAGCTCATGCCGCCACCTCCCCGCGCTCCTTCTTCAGCGCATCGCGCATCACGTGCACCCAGTGTTCGTGCTGACACACGAACAGCCCTTCGTCCTCGCTGCGCTCGCCTGAAATGCGCGGGTTCAGCCCCATCTTTTTCGCGTTCTCGTCCGGCCCGTCGATCCACAGCGGCGCGCCGCGCGACAAGTCGTTCCACATCGCCGTGATGCCCGCATAGCCGGCCTGGCACGCACGAAACTCCTCGAGATCGTCGGCCGTGCCCATGCCGGTCACGTTGAAGAAATCCTCGTACTGGCGGATGCGCGTCGTGCGATCGGCTTCGCTCTCGCCCTTCGGCGCGAAGCAGAAGATCGTGACCTCGGTTTTGTCGACGCCTAGCGGCCGCACCACGCGGATCTGCGTGCTGAACTGGTCCATCAGGAACACGTTCGGGTACACGCACAGGTTGCGCGTCTGGTTCACGATGAAATCGGCCTGCACGTCGCCGACGCGCGCACGGATCTCGTCGCGGTGCTGGTACACGGGCCGCACTTCCGGGTTCATCGTCTTGGTCCACAGCAGGATGTGGCCGTGGTCGAAGCCGTACACGCCCGCGACCGACTTGCTCCAGCTGTTCGCATCGACCGCCTTGGTGCCGTCCTCCTTGCGGCGGCTCATCGTCGCCGCATAGTTCCAGTGCACGGTGCTGACGTGGTAGCCGTCGCAGCCGTTTTCCATCTGCATCTTCCAGTTTCCCTCGTAGATGTAGGACGAGTTGCCGCGCAGCACTTCGAGCCCGTTCGGCGCCTGGTCGACGATCTGGTCGATGATCACGCGCGCTTCGCCGAGGTAGTCCTCGAGTGGCAGCACGTCGGCGTTGAGGCTACCGAACAGGAAGCCGCGATAGTTCGCGAAGCGCGCGACCTTCTTCAGGTCGTGCGAGCCGTGCGTGTTGAACTGCACCGGGTACTCGGTCGTCTTCTCGTCCTTCACCTTCAGCAGCTTGCCGGTGTTCGAGAAGGTCCAGCCGTGGAACGGGCACGTGAAGCTGCCCTTGTTGCCGTGCTTGCGGCGGCACAGCATCGCCCCCTTGTGCGCACATGCATTGATGACCGCATGCAGCTCGCCGGTCTTGTCGCGCGTGATGACGATCGGCTGGCGGCCGATCCACGTCGTGTAGTAATCGTTGTTGTCGGGAATCTGGCTTTCGTGCGCGAGGTACACCCAGTTGCCCTCGAAGATGTGCTTCATCTCGAGTTCGTACAGCTCCGCGTTTGTGAAGATGTCGCGGCGGCAGCGGAAGATGCCGGCCTCCTTGTCATCCTGCACGGCGGTGTCGAGCAGGTGATCCAGTTCGTTCGCAGGGTCGATCGTGACGGACATGATGGCTCCTCCCATGCGCGTGCCGCGTCCTGCAAGCACGCTCGCATCGGTATCGGTTGAATCTCGGGGGACCGGCCGGCAGCGGCGGCGCACGCGCGCCGCCGTGCCGCCGGCGGTCATGCGGCGGCGGACGCGCGCAGGCGGTCGACGATCTGGTTGTCCTTGCCCTGAACGCGCGGCGTCAGCACGAAGTCGAACGCGATGTCCTGGTACGCGTCCGCTTTCATGCCGAGTGCCGTGCCGCCGGTCTTTTCGGTCACGGGCGGAATCAGCTCCTCGCGCGTCGCATATGCGAAGTCGTCCCAGATCAGCGGATCGCCGTCGATGTTGAACTGCGTCGTCAGCTTGCGGTGGTCGGGGCTGTCGACGAAGAAGTGCACGTGCGCCGGGCGGTTGCCGTGGCGGCCGAGACGGTTCAGCAGTTGCTGCGTCGCGCCCTGCGGCGGGCAGCCATAGCCGACCGGCATCAGCGTGCGGAATTCGTATTGGCCGTCGGCGCCCGTCTTCACCGCGCCGCGCAGGTTGAAGTCGCTCTGCTTGCCGGTCGGATCGAAGTGCGAATAGAAGCCGTGCGAATTCGCATGCCAGCATTCGACCAGCGCGCCGGCCACCGGCTTGCCGTCGAGATCCTTCACCGTGCCGTGGATCACGAGCGGGCCCGCGCCGTCGTCCGCGTCGAGATCGATCTTTGCGACGCCGTCGCGCACCGGAGCGCCCGCCACGTACAGCGGCCCCTCGATCGTGCGCGGCGTGCCGCCGTCGAGGCCGATCGCCTTGTCCTCGGCATCCATCCGGATGTCGAGATACTTCTCGAGACCGAGGCCGGCCGCGAGCAGCGCCGCTTCGCCATCCTGACCAAGTTTGTTCAGGTAGTTCACGCCGGCCCACACTTCATCGGGCGTGATGTCGAGATCGTCGATCGCCTTGAACAGATCGCCGAGCAGGCGCAGCACGATCTGCTGCGTGCGTGCGTCGCCTTTCGTGCCATTTCCGTCGCTCCCGCCCGCGTTCGATGCGGCCTTCAGCAGGTCCTGCACTTCCTTGGTTTCGAATACCTTGACGCTCATGATGGTGTCTCCACGTGTATTAGGGGAATAGTGACCCGGCGTGCTCGCTGTCCGAGAAGCGGCAACTCCGTGGTTCAAACGTCGTCGTCGCGGATCGACGACGGATGGCGACACAACGGCGTCACCGAAATCTTCATGTACGGGAACAGCGGCAGGCCGGTCAGGATCTCGTGCAGCTCGGCGTTGCCGGAGACGTCGAACACGCTGTAGTTCGCGTATTCGCCGGCGATGCGCCAGATGTGGCGCCACTTGCCGCTGCGCTGCAACGCCTGCGAGTACGCCTTCTCGCGGGTCTTGATTTCGTCGGCCACGCCGGCCGGCATGTCGGCCGGGAGGTTGACGTCCATGCGTACGTGGAAAAGCATCGTGATGTCCTGATACGTCATCGCGTTAGCGCGGGTTAGCGGGAGACTTTCGTCAGCCCGTCGCGGGTGAAGCGCGCGACCTTCGCTTCGTCGAGTTCGATGCCGAGGCCCGGGCCGGTCGGCACGGTCAGTTCGAAATCGCTGTAGTCGAGCGGGGTCGTGAGAATTTCTTCGGTGATCAGTAGCGGCCCGAACAATTCCGTTCCCCACTGCAGGTTCGCGAAGCTCGCGAACAGATGTGCGGACGCGACCGTGCTGACCGCGCCTTCGAGCATCGTGCCGCCGTACAGCTCGATGCCGGCCGCATCCGCGATCGCCGCGACGCGTTGCGCGGCGAAGAGGCCGCCGCTCTGCTCGATCTTGATCGCGAACACGTCCGCGCCGTGCTGCTTCGCGATCTCGAACGCGCTGTCCGGCCCCTGCAGGATTTCATCGGCCATCAGCGCAACCGGGAAGCGGCGCATCAGACGCGCGAGCGCCGCGGCCGATGCCACCGGCTGCTCGACCAGCTCGCAGCCGGCATCGGCGAGCGCCGGAATCGCGCGCGCGGCCTGCGTTTCGCTCCATGCCATGTTCACGTCGACCCGCACCGATGCGCGCTCGCCCACTGCCCGCTTGATCTCGGCCACGTGCTGGAGGTCCGCGTCGAGCGCCTTCGCGCCGATCTTCAGCTTGAACACGTTGTGACGGCGCTCATCGAGCATCCGTTCCGCTTCGGCTATATCGGTGGCCGTGTTTCCCGATGCGAGCGTCCAGGCAACCGGCAGGCGATCGCGGCGGCGGCCGCCGAGCAGTTCGCTGATCGGCACGCCGAGCCGCTTGCCGTGCGCGTCGAGCAACGCGGTTTCGAGCGCGCTCTTCGCGAAGTGATTGACCTTCGCGAGCTTGCCGAGGAAGGCCATCAGCGTCTGGACGCGGGTCGCGTCGCGACCGATGAGCGCCGGCGCGAGGTAGGCGTCGATCGCGAGCTTCATCGCTTCGGGGCTTTCCGGGCCGTAGGCCATCCCGGCGATCGTCGTGCCTTCGCCGACGCCGGTCACGCCGTCGCTGCACAGCACTTTCACCAGCATCAGCGTCTGGCCTTGCATCGTGGCGACCGACAGCTTGTGCGGACGGATCGTCGGCAGGTCGATGAGGCGGGTTTCAATACGTTCGACGGTGACTTGGGACATGGGGCACGCTGCGTGGGGAGTTCATGGGACGGATTTATACGCGGCCGGGATTTGGAGCGTCCAATACTTTTGGACGGGCTTTTTGATACCTGACGGGTATTGAAATGCAGGTCGGGATGCGGATATTGCGCTGCGCCATACCTTTTTTGGCTAGGTGTACGGGCCGAAAGGCTTGCTGGAGCGGGGTCGTGCGAGTTCGGGGCATCGCTTTGGCGGGAGTGCAATGCAGTTGCTTTCGGCAGCAGGAAAACCAGCCGAAACCGGCGGCCGGCGTGAGCCGATCAGGGTTTTCCTGAGGGAAAAACGGTGCGGCTGGCCGTCGGGACTTCGGCTTCGGCGTCGGTTTGTGCAAACGTCCAGAAGGAAGTCGGTATGCGGATATCGACGTTCGCCCCGCTCCATCAGAAGCTGACGGCAGCGATCGACTGCGGATTCAACCCGCCGGCCAGGCATGCGCTCGCGGCCTGGTTTTGGTGGGACGGCGGTGTTGCTATGGTGGACTGACTCGAGCGAAACTTCGGGCGAAATGGCCGGAAGGATCAGCGTGGCCGCTGCGAATCCTATTGCGCCGACACCACCGAATACCCGGACGAGCAACTGGCTCCACCGAGCCCTATTCGTCAGGATCAGCGGCTCTCGCGCAAGGGTCGATGCCCCGCATTGCGCCGGTCAGGCGCGATCAAGCACGCTCTTCAGCAAATCGGCGCCTTCCTTTCCTTTGGCCGCATCGGTCCAGAGACGGTCGATCATCTTGCGGTACATGGTCACCGCGTCAGGCGCCGTCGTGATGGTCGCGATACCGGTGCGGATATTTGGCAACTCGCCGAGACGAAACGGCGAGGTCGCGACATACGTCTCCTCTTGGTCCGCGAAGATCTGGAAGGTTTCGCTCGGCATGTTGTCGCTGACAATGCCGATATGAATGCCGTCGACATCGCGATCGAGCATCTCGACGATGCGCATGACTTCACGGCGCGCGGCCAGTTTCCGTTCGAGCTGCACGCCCGGAGGCAGACCGAGGCGGCCCACCATCCCGTGATGCAGGAACTGTTCGATCTGACGCAAGCCGATCAGACTCGTCACATGGGGACGTGCCTGGCTGAATGCTGCCTTGCGTTCGGCGAGGATGGCTGTGACGCGGGCCAGCAACTGTTGCCACGACACGTCGTTCAGCGATGCCGGAATGCTTTCATGGAGCATCTGCGTGAGCCAGCCGTCGTATTCGTCGGAAGTCAGCAGGAACGAGAAAGGGTCGAAATGGGCGACGATGCGCGCCGAGCGGCTTTCCAGTTGACGCATCCGCTCGAAGTAGCTGACCGCCGAGTCGTGATATTCCACTTCCACGCCCAGCAGATTGGCAAGCGATACGCCGAACAGCGCCGCGAGGCGCTCGAGTGTGTCGACCTTGACGATCTCGCCGCGTTCAAGCTTGTACACGGCGGCGCGCGAGATGTTCAGCCGATCGGCGACATCTTCGCTGCGCAGCTCGGCCGCCATCCGGTAAGCACGTAGACGTTCGCCGATGCTTTGATAATCGAAGCGTGCCCCGTGCGGGCGTTTTTTCCGTGTGCTGGAGGATGTCACTCTGAAGGCCTCTGACGTTTGCGCAAGGAAATGCGGGGCGGCCACGCGGCCCCGGCGTCCCGGCTATAGACAATGAATTATTTTGTCTATTTTTTTGGATCGTGTATTTTAGCTCGAAAGGCATCGCGTGAGGAAGCGCGACGCAGATTTCACGGCATCACCGCATGCAGTGCGTCCTTGGCAATGGGGGTCACACACGGCCGATCTGTCTAAATAAATAGACAGATCGGCCGTGCGGGGCTGCACCTCGATGCCGTCGGACACGTCGGCCGCGCAGACGACGAAATGCCGTCGGCTGCGCGACCGCTCCAGCGACACGGGTTATGACACCAGCCATCAACGGCCGGAAAAGGACAAAGTGATGAATTTCAAACGCAAGCATTGGGCGGCGCTGACCGCTGCCGGCCTCACCGTCAATATGCCGGTGTCCCATGCGCAATCGAACGTGACGCTGTACGGTATGGCGGACGTGTTCGTGGGCTCCGTGAAAAACCCCGGTGGCCGGGCAGCCGTGGTCAATCAGGGCGGCGGGATGTCGACCTCGTTCTGGGGCCTGAGCGGCAAGGAGGATCTGGGCGGCGGCAATTCGGCGTTCTTCGTGCTGGAGAGCTATTTTCAGCCGCAAAACGGCGCTTACGGCCGCTATACGGGCGACAGTTTCTTTTCCCGTAACGCATTCGTCGGCTTGTCGACGAAGTTCGGCCAGTTGCGCGCCGGCCGCATTACAACGCCGCTGTATCTCGCGACGATCCAGTTCAACCCGTTGTTCAACTCATACACGTTCTCGCCGATGATTTTCCAGACTTTCAAAGGTCTGGGCACCGAAGGCGTGGTCGGCGACTCCGCATGGAACAACGCGGTGAGCTACACGAGCCCGACGTTGGGCGGCTTCAATGCGGGCGTGCTCTACGCGCTCGGCAATACGGCGGGCGAGAACGGCGCGAAGAAATGGAGCGTCAACGCCAACTTCGTGCGTGGCGCGTTCGCCGCCGCGGCGGTTTACCAGTACGTGAATTTCAACGCGACACCCGGCGATCTAGGCAAGACGCTCACCGGTGTGCCGGGACTCTACAGTCAGAGCACGGCTCAACTGAACGTTTCGTACGACTTCGGGTTCGTCAAGCTTTACGCGCAATACATGAACGTCGAAGACCGTTCACGGACCGGCAATTTCCACGGCAATACCGGGCAGGCCGGCGTGAGCGTGCCGATCGGCGTCGGTGCGTTACTGGCCAGCTACGCCTACACCCGATCGAGCGGCGGCGCCACGGACGGCCAGCATCGCAGCACCGGCGCACTCGGTTACGACTATCCGCTTTCGAAGCGCACCGACCTGTACACCGCGATCAAGCTCGATCATTTCGACAACGAGTCGACCGGCGTGACTTATGGCGCCGGCATGCGCACCCGTTTCTGATGCCATCGCACATTCGTCGCTCAATCAATGCTTGCATTCTCTGATTTGCACTAGTAGTCTAAATATTTAGACAAGGAGAAATTAAATGAATCTCTCAATCGCCAACGCATGGCTCGCTCAGGACATGGTCGGTTTTTCGGACATCCACCGCTTTGCGGAACGTTGCAGGGACGCTTCGTCGTCCGGCGGGCATGAAGCGGCTGCACTGGTCCTGCTCGCGCAGGCCGCGGCGACGTTCGCCGAGCGTCAGGAGGGTATCGCCGTCGATCAGGCGACGGTGCGGACGTTTCTGGTGAATTTACGCGCCGATGTGCAGCGTTTGAGCGACGCGAGCGGAGAATCCGACGCGGCGCTCCTGGCCGCGCTGAACCACTTCGCCGCAGGCATTTCGCAAGTCCTCGTCGTGTGACGGTGCGGAGCCCACCGAATGGCGCAGCCACTGCAAGCGTCCCGTCGGCGGCGGCCGATCAAGCTGCGCCCGTCCCCGCCGTCGATAAAAAACGACAATGAACGGCACGCAGAAACCGAATCGCCTGTCGCGTCGTAGAAAGCCAACCACTCACGCATACGGATAATCATGGAAGCAAATCTTCAATCGTCGGCGGCCATCCCGGCGCCGCAGTCGCCGGAACGGGTGTCGCGTTACGCGTGGAAAGTGCTGGCCGGCTCGGCAATCGGCTACGCGATGGACGGCTTCGACCTGCTGATTCTCGGCTTCATGCTGCCGGCCATTTCGGCGGGGCTTCATCTCAGCGGCCAGCAGGCCGGCGCATTGGTGACGTGGACGCTGATCGGCGCGGTGGCGGGCGGTGTGATCTTCGGTGCGTTGAGCGACCGCTTCGGCCGCATTCGCGTGCTGACCTGGACGATTCTGCTGTTCGCGATCTTCACGGGCTTATGCGCGTTCGCCCAAGGTTTCTGGGATCTGCTCGCGTACCGCACGATTGCGGGCATTGGGCTGGGCGGCGAGTTCGGCATCGGCATGGCGCTCGCCGCCGAAGCATGGCCCGCGAGCAAACGGGCGCGGGTGTCGTCCTACGTGGCGATGGGCTGGCAAAGCGGCGTGCTGCTCGCGGCGCTGCTGACGCCGCTTCTGCTTCAGCACATCGGCTGGCGCGGCATATTCGCGGTCGGCGTGCTGCCGGCGCTGGTAGCCTGGATCTTGCGCAACAAGCTGCATGAACCCGAAGTGTTCGTGAAGGGCAGCAAGCCGGCGCGCACGACCCAGCGCTTTCGTCTGCTGGTGGCCGACAGCCGCACCGCGCGCACGAGTCTCGGCATCATCATCCTGTGTTCGGTGCAGAACTTCGGCTACTACGGAATCATGATCTGGATGCCTACATTCCTGTCGAAGCAGATGGGCTTCTCGCTGACGAAGTCGGGGCTGTGGACGGCGGTGACGGTGATCGGAATGATGAGCGGCGTGTGGCTGTTCGGGCAATTGGCCGACCGGATCGGCCGCAAGCGGACCTTCCTGTTGTATCAGTTCGGCGCCGTGGTCATGGTAATCGCGTATTCGCGCCTGACCGATGCGGTCACGATGTTGTGGGCCGGCGCGCTGATGGGCATGTTCGTCAACGGCATGGTGGGAGGCTACGGCACGCTGATGTCCGAAGCCTATCCGACCCGTGTGCGCGCCACCGCGCAAAACGTTCTGTGGAACGTGGGCCGCGCGATCGGTGGACTCGGGCCGTTGGTGGTCGGCGCGCTTGCGGCGCAGTACTCGTTTCAGATCGCGATTGCGCTGCTTGCCGCGCTATACGTGCTCGACATGGTGGCGACGCTCGTGCTGATTCCCGAATTGAAAGGCGTGCCGCTCGAGTAAATCGTCCGGCGCAGTAGAAATGGGCGACCGTTTTCGCGGCCGTTATGCCAACAATCAACGGGAGGACGTCATGCGTGACGATCCGTGTTCCTGCGGCGCTTCATGGGCCGCGAGCGTGAGCTCGCACGATTGTGAAATCGTCGAGCATCGCGCAGTCAACAGCCGCTACCGCTATCTGCGTGTACGGGCGCAAGCACCGCTCGCCCACACGACGCAAGCCGGCCAGTTCTATCAGTTGACGTGTCCGGTGACAGCGCAGCATCAGCCGTTCCTGTTGCGGCCCATGAGCGTCTACGGCATGGGACCCGGCGCGGGAGAGATCGAATTTCTCTACAACGTAACGGGCGTCGGCACGCGCGCGCTTGCGCAGTCCGTGAACGGCGCGCGCATCTCGATCGTCGGCCCGCTTGGACAGCCGTTCCATCTTCCGCCCGCGGCGCGCCGGCTGTTGCTGGTGGCGCGTGGCGTGGGTCTCGCGACAATGGCGCCACTGGTGCGACGCGCGGCACACGCCGGCATCGCCCTGACCATTGTGATGTCGGCGCGCAAACCGGGCGACTTGATGCGCGAGGCGTTTCTACGCGGTGCAGACGCCGAGGTCCATTGCGTATTCGACAGCGACGGCTCGTCGGACCCGCAACGAATGGAGCCGCTGCTGCGTGCGTTGCTTGCGCGTGAACGGCTGGATGCGGTCTACACCTGCGGCTCGCAGCGTGTGCTGGCGTTGCTGCAGCGCCTGCTTGTCGAGCATCCGCGAATTCACGGCGAAGTGGCCCTGGAGCAGCGCATGGCGTGCGGCATGGGCGTGTGCCTGTCTTGCGTGCGGATGTTCGATGACGGCGAAACGCGCAGCTTTCAGCGCGTCTGTCGCGAAGGTCCGGTATTTGCCATTCGCGACGTCGTGGCGGAGGTGGATTTTGCCTGATCTCTCAGTCAATCTCGGCGCGCTGCGTCTGCGCAATCCGGTGATGCCCGCATCGGGCTGCTTCGCGATCGAGTACGGCGAGGCGCTCGATCTCGAGCAACTCGGCGCGCTGGTCGTCAAAAGCGTGTCGCCGGTGAGCCGTCCCGGCAACCCGACGCCGCGTGTGGCGGAAACCGTTCACGGCATGCTCAACTCGATCGGTATCCCGAGCCGCGGAATCGACCACTACCGCGATCACGTGCTGCCCGCATATACCCGCTACGGCACGCCCGTGGTGGTGTCGGTGTCGGCGGATACGGCCGACAGTTTCGCACAAGCCTGTGAAGCACTCTCGCTGCCCGAGGTGGCCGCGATCGAGGCCAACATCTCGTGCCCCAATCTCGAGGCGGACGGCATGGCCTTCGGCATGGACGCGCAGACCACGTGGCAGGTCGTCGACGCGGTCAGGCGGCGCACACGCCATCCGCTGTGGGTCAAGCTCACGCCGAACGCGGGCAACATCGCGCGGATCGCGCGCGCGGCCGAAGAGGCCGGCGCCGACGCAGTCGTCATGGGCAATACCGTGCTGGGCATGTCGATCGACGTGCGCACGCGCAAGCCCTCGCTCGGCAACGTGATGGGCGGACTGTCGGGACCGTCGATCAAGCCAGTCGCGCTGCGGCTGGTGCACCAGTGCTATCGCGCGATTTCGATTCCCGTGATCGGCTGCGGCGGCATCCAGAATGCCGACGATGCCGTCGAGTTCATGCTCGCGGGCGCGAGCGCGGTGCAGGTCGGGACGGCGTCGTTCCGCGATCCTGGTGTGATGCAGACAATCATCGACGGACTCGCGGCGTATTGCGTCGAGCAGCGTATCGACGCCATCGCGGAGTTGACCGGCCGCGTCGAACTCGACGCGCAGTTGAACGAACGCTGGGCGCGATTCTGCGCGACGGCCCATGCACGGGCTCCTGCAAACGGAGCCGAGCCGGCGCTCAAAAGCGAGCACGACCATCATCACGACCGCAATGTGGTCGGCATGCCATGAATGCAAATACTGAAGTCCTGAACAGCCTGCGCGAACCGGCGTATTCGCCGGAAGTGACGCCTGCGCCGCCGGCTCCGCCGATCCCGCTTGAAGAACTGACGCCGCTCGCGATGCAGTGGTTCGACGAAACCCGTGCGTTGTCGTTCGACGGTGTCGGCATCACGCGTGAGAGCTATGGCGAAAGCGAATCGGCCGCCGCCCGCCTGCTCACGCAGTACGCCGAGCAGGAGGGCTTGCACGTCACCGCCGATCACGCGGCCAATCTGATCTTCAGCCTGCCCGACAGCGACGACCGTACACCCGCCATCTGGGTCGGCTCGCATCTCGACTCCGTGCCGCACGGCGGCAATTACGACGGCCTGGCCGGCATCGTCGCCGGTCTGCTCTGCCTGGTCGATCAGCGGCGCAATGGACGTCCTTCGCGGCATCAGTTGAAAGTGATTGCCTTGCGCGGTGAAGAGAGCGCCTGGTTCGGCAAAGCGTATATCGGATCCAGCGCTCTATTCGGCAAACTGCAGCCCGACGATCTGCTGATGAAGCATCGCAGCACCGGGCGCACGCTGGCCGAATGCATGGCGTCGGCGGGCGTCGACGTGGACGCCGTGAGAGCCCGGAAGCCTTGCTTCGACCTGCGTGGCGCGCATGCGTATCTGGAGTTGCATATCGAGCAGGGTCCGGTCATGGTGGCGCGCGATCTGCCGGTAGCGGTGGTGTCGGGCATTCGCGGCAATATCCGCCACAACTCGATTAGCTGCATCGGCGAAGCGGGTCATTCCGGCGCCGTGCCGCGTGGTTTGCGGCATGATGCGATTTTCGCGGTGGCCGAGCTGATCACGCGGCTCGACGATCACTGGCGCTCGCTGCTGGAGCGCGATATCGACCTGGTGGTGACAACCGGCATGGTGTCGACCGATCAGGAGGAGCATTCGATCTCGCGGATTCCCGGCCAGGTGCATTTCAGTTTCGAGGCGCGCAGCGAAAGCACCGACACGCTCAACGTCTTCCACGAACTGTTGATGGCCGAGTGCAACTCGATTGCGCGCGAACGCGGCGTGAGATTCGAATTCGACCGCCGCTTGACGAGCGCGCCCGCGCGCATGGACCCACGCCTGCGCGAGGCGCTGACGCAAGCGTGCAACCGCCTCGCTATTCCCGTCGCGACCCTGGCGAGCGGCGCGGGCCACGACGCCGCGCTGTTCGCGAACGCCGGCGTGCCGAGCGGCATGCTGTTCGTGCGCAATGCGCACGGCTCGCACAACCCTCACGAAGCGATGGACATCGCAGACTTCATGAAGGGCGTGGGCGTGCTCGCGGAAACGATCCGGTGTCTTTGAATGCGCGCTATTGCGCCGGTGCGGTATGACAGCGGATAAACGCGAACACTTCGTCCAGCTCGGAGACGATACGCGTGCCGTCCGGCACGCCTTCAAACGCGCTTGCGGGACCGATGCACATCAACGGCTTGGCGAAGCGCGTGGCGAGGCGTATCTCGTCGAGCGTGCCCTTGCTGCCCGGCAATGCGATCACCACGTCGCTCGTCAGCACGTTCACGTAATTGCGACTGAGCGCGGAATCCGGCGCGCCGGCTTCCTTGCGCGGCAGCGGCGTGAGAATCGGCAGATCGACAAACGGGTTCGGATAGCCGGCGATCGGAATGAAGCCGAATAGCGGATGCGTCTCGCTCGGCACGATGCCGATCGAGCGCCCTGCGCGCTCGCGCACGGTGGCGAATGCCCGCGCAGTGGACAGCATCACGCCCCGTCCCGCGCCGGTCAGCAGGTCGAAGCCATGACAGGCGATCCATGTGCCGAGCGGTTCCGCCAGTTCCGGCCATTCGCTGCTGCCAGAGCCCATCACGCCAATAATTGCCATCTTCCCCCTCCTGTTTCGCAGACAAGCCCAGAAGTCGTCAGCATGCCCGCTCGTCTTTTTAATTATACACAGAGATGTCGCCATGACTGCCCGGACCACTAAATCCGCGCGAAAATTGCGAATTTTTGCGCTTGCATTTCTTCTTGAGTTTGTTTAGTCTAAAAAAATAGATTTCAAATCGACTGAAGGCGATGGCCGTCGCCTTCGGCATAGAAACGTTCCGGGTTTAAACGCCCGCTATTACCTGAGAGAGATGAGAACCATGCTTGACCACGCAACCAACGAATTGCTCACGCGCGTCGGACCCAATACACCGTGCGGCGATTTGCTGCGGCGCTACTGGCATCCGGTGGGATATTCGTCGGAACTGGCCGAGCCCGGCCAGACGAAGCAGGTGCGGGTTCTCGGCGAGGATCTCGTGCTGGCGCGCACCGAGGGTGGCGACGTGCTACTGGTGCAGGAACGTTGTCCGCATCGCGGTGCCTCGCTGCTGTACGGCTTCGTGGAGGGCGAAAAGATTCGTTGCGCCTATCACGGCTGGCTCTACAACGCGGCGGGAGAATGCGTCGAGCGTCCGTTCGAATCGGCGAAAGCCAGCCGCGTCTGCAAGAAGATGATCGACAGCTACGCGACTCACGAATGCGGCGGCCTGATCTTCGCTTACATGGGACCGGCCGAGCACAAGCCCGCGTTTCCGAACTGGGACATTCTGGTGAGAAATGATGGCGTCCGTCACTTCGAAGTGCAGGACGACCTGGCCTGCAATTGGTTCCAAGTGCAGGAAAATGCCGTCGACGTCACGCATACGTTCTACACGCACTCGAAGTATTTCGAACATCTCGGCATGACCGACCGTTCCGGTTTCGGCAAGCCGTTCAAGCGCTTCGGCTTCCAGCGTTTCGACTGGGGCATCGTGAAGAGTTGGGAGTACGCGTCGGCGGGACGTGGCTGGGGCAACCTGATGGTGTTCCCGAACATGCTGCGCATCATGACCGAAATGCATTGGCGCGTGCCGGTCGACGACACGACCACGCGCATCGTCTGGGTCTCGTTTAAGCCTTCCGCCGACGGCGCCGCCGTGACCGCCAGCGAAGCGCCGAAAATCGTACAGCAACCGAAGCGCACCGACGTCGCCGGTCGTTACCTGATGGACACGTTCATGAGTCAGGACGCCATGGCGGTCGAAACACAGGGCCCGATCCTGGACCGCTCGCGCGAGAATCTCGGCGCCTCCGATCGCGGCATCGTGATGTTCCGGCAGATGCTGCAGGAGCAGATCGAAGCCGTGGCGCGCGGCGAGCGGCCGGTAGCGAACGTCTACGGCGCCGCGCCTGAAGTGACCGATCTGCGTCAGTGGATGGGCGGCTATCTGCCGATGAGTTGCGAACCCGATCCCACGTTCCGGCAAAGCCGCGAATTCTCCGACATTTTCGACGACTCGCACATCGAGTACGAAATTCCGGCGACGTCACCCGCGATGCGTGGTTGAGCGACGCTCCCGGCCATTCATCCACACGAATCACGCGAGGCAAAACGCTTGAGCACGAGAAACAGGATTGCGCCGGCGCTGCTGGTGTTGGGGCTGGCGGCCATCGTGCTGCTGGGTTGGCGGGGGCTGCTGTCAGCGCAGGATACCCGGATCGTCGCCATCGTCTTTACGTGCATCGTATTGTGGGCGACGTCGATGATCGGCGGTCTGCTGGTGTCGCTGCTGTTCTTCCTTCTTGCCGCGACGCTGACCTCGGTACCGACCCAGGAGATTTTCTCCGGCTTTGCGTCGAGCGCATTCTGGCTGGTGTTCAGCGGTTCCGCGATCGGCTTCGCGCTGAAGGAAAGCGGTTTGAGCGAGCGCATCGGCATGGCGCTCGCGCGGCGCATCGGCGGCTCGTATCTGAAAGCCCTGCTCGCCTTCGCGGTGCTGAGCTTTCTGCTGTCGCTGGTGATGCCCTCCACGTTCGGCCGCGTCGCGATCCTGATTCCGATCGCCATCGGCTATTGCGACGTGGTGCGCCTGGGCGAATCCGCCAAAGGACGACGCGGTATTCTGCTGCTCGTGATCGTCGGCTCGTATGAACTGGCCGCGGCGGTGCTGCCGGCAAATCTGCCGAACGTGATCATGGCGGGGATTCTCGAACAGACGCACGGTATGCATCTGCGTTTCTCGGAATATCTGCTGTACTTCTTTCCGGCCGGCGTGCTTGTGCGCGGCGCGATTCTCGTGTGTGTGTCGCACTGGCTGTTCGCGGACAAAGTCGACGAAGTGGCGATACCGGCGGCGAGCGCGCGCATGAGCGCGCGCGAACTGCATGCCATCGTGCTGCTCATGATCACGCTGCTATTCTGGTTCACCGATTCGATTCACCACATTGCGCCGGGCTGGGTCGGACTCGGCTTCACACTCGCGTACTTCCTGACCTCGCCCGCGGAGCAACTCACGCGCTTCACCGCCACGGTCAAGATGGATCTGCTGTGGTTTATCGCCGCGATCATCGGCTTGACCGCGCTCGTCAATCATCTCGGCGTACGCATTCCGGACGATCTCGCGCTGGCCTCGTTGCGCGAGAGCCCGTTCGGCGCGTATCTGGTGCTGAGCGCGATGTCGATCGTACTGTGCTTCGCGGTGACCTCCAACGCCGAGCCCGCGCTGTTCGTGCCGGTCGTCTCGCGGATGCTCGCGCAAGCGGCGCATCTTAAGGTGGGACTGCTGTCGCAGGTGATGGGCTACGGCACCACGTTTCTCCCGTATCAGTCGCCGCCGATTGTCTTCGGCAACGAACTGGCGCGGCTCGACCGGCGCGCGGCCATCCAGTATTGCCTGGTGACGGCCGTGCTCGGCGTGCTGTTGGTGATCCCGATCAATGCGTTGTGGTGGCGGCTCATCGGGCTGCTGTAACCGCAGTCATGCAATACCTGCGAACTCATTCGATACTCAATCATGGAACACGATCTGATCGCCGTGCGCGTGGCCGCGCGCGAGCGTGCCGCTTCCGATGTGATCTCGCTTCGGCTGGTGAGTGACGACGCCGACGTGCCGCTTCCTTCGTTCGCGGCGGGCGCCCATATCGACCTGCATCTGCGCGACGGGCTGACCCGCAAGTATTCGCTGTGCAATGCGCCCGCCGAGCGCGGCTTCTATGAAATCGCCGTGAAACGCGAAGCCGCCTCGCGCGGCGGCTCGGCGCACGTGCATGACGCGCTCCGGGTCGGCGACGTGCTGCGCGTCGGCGTGCCGCTCAACTATTTTTCGTTGGCCGACGACGACAGTCCGAGCGTGCTGCTGGCCGCCGGCATCGGCATTACCCCATTGCTGGCGATGATGCACGATCTGACGCGCGCGAAGCGGCCGTTTGCGTTGCATTACTTTATTCGCTCGATGGACAGCGCTGCTTACGTGGAGACCGTGCAACGGCAATTCGCCAGTGTGTCGAATCTCCACGTCGGCCTGACGCCTTCGGCGACGACCGCGAAAATCGGCGAGATCGTCGCCGAGATGGACGTGCGCTCGCATCTCTACTTTTGCGGTCCGGCCCCGTTCATGGACGCGGTGAACGCAATCGCGGCTTCGCGCCTGCCTGCTGCCCACGTTCACTACGAACATTTCTCCGCGCCGGTTTGCACGGACGCGGCCGAAGGCGGAGAGCGGGAATTCATCATCGAGCTGGCGCGCTCGAAGCGCGTGCTTTCCGTCCCAGCCGACCAATCCATCACCGATGTGCTCTATGAACACGGGATCGAGGTCGAGACTTCGTGCGAGGCAGGTATTTGCGGCGCGTGCCGTACCGCGGTTCTCGGCGGTACGCCCGATCACAGGGACGCGTTTTTGAGTCCGGCGGACAAGGCGCGCAACGATTGCGTGATGCCGTGCGTGTCGCGCTGCCGAGGTGAGCGTCTGGTGCTCGATATCTGAGCTTGCCTCCCAATCATGTTACGTTCTTGCAAAAAACTTACCTCATCCCCGACCCTGGCTCACAAAACTGTCCCGTTTGAAACCGGAAAATGCCGGCATTGAGGTCGGCCCGATTGCCGTCCTGGCCTTAATTGGAAAATTCCGGCTCTTCGGGGCAGGCCGAACCGGCCCGATAGGAGCACTGGCGGGCGAATTCCGCCGGTGTCATCCACTGCAGCGCAGAGTGAGGGCGCCTCGTCATAGTGCTCGCACCAGACTTCGATTTTGCGTCCGGCGTCCTCGAGCGACACGAACCCATGGGCGCTGAGGCATTCCTTTCGAAAGCGTCCGTTGCACGATTCATTCTTCGCATTGACGGTCGGCTTGCGTGGACGCGAGAAGTCGATTTCCACGTCATTCTCGTACGCCCATTGGTCGAGCGCCCTCGCAATGAATTCGCCGCCATCCTCTGACGTGCCGCAAGAATCCGTGCAATGACTGTTCAGTTTCCGCACACATCAACGCAAACCCCCGCCGACCCACGCGGCCCCGACGGATGGGAAGAAACCCGGATAGCCCCGCTTCTCCACCCCCGCCTACCCTCGCGCGCATGCCGGTCGACGCCCAAGCAACGATCCGGCCGATCCGAATTCCCCAGGAGCGCACATGGATAGCACCCACCCCGTACTGTTCGACACCGACATCTGGCGCGGCAAGATCTTCACCGGCCGCTGGCACGCAAGCCCGCACGCGGCCGACGTGATCGAGCCGGCGACCGGCAACACGCTCGGCCGCATCGGTCTCGCCGACGGCGCAGCCATCGCCGAAGCATCGGCCGTCGCACACCGCACCCAACCTGGATGGTTCGCCCTGCCCTACGACGCGCGCGCGGCGGTCCTGCGCCGCGCGGCGACCGTCGCCGAAACGCACTTCGATTCGATCGTCGACTGGCTCGTGCGCGAAAGCGGCTCGACGCGCGCGAAGGCGGCGTTCGAAACGTCCGTCACGATCAAGGCGCTGCACGAAGCGGCCGGGCTGCCGTCGCGCGCGGCCGGCGAAGTGCTGCCATCGGCGGCCGGCCGGTTGTCGCTCGCGCGCCGCCGCCCGCGCGGCGTGGTCGGCGTGATCTCGCCGTTCAATTTCCCGCTGTACCTCGCGATACGCGCGGTCGCGCCGGCGCTCGCGCTCGGCAACGCGGTCGTGCTGAAGCCCGATCCGCGCACCGCCGTGTGCGGCGGCGTCGCGATCGCCCGCGTGTTCGAGCTCGCCGGCTTGCCCGAGGGCGTGCTGCACGTGCTGCCCGGCGACGGCGCGGCCGGCGCGGCGCTGGTCGCCGATCCGCACGTCGCGATGATCCAGTTCACCGGCTCCACCGCGGCCGGGCGCAAGGTCGGCGAAGCGGCGGGCCGCCACCTGAAGAAGGTATCGCTCGAACTCGGCGGCAAGAACTCGCTGATCGTGCTCGACGATGCCGATCTCGACCGCGCGGTCGCGAACACCGCGTGGGGCGCGTATCTGCACCAAGGCCAGATCTGCATGGCGACCGGCCGCGTGCTCGTGCAGCGCGCGATTCACGACCGCTTCGTCGCGAAGCTCGTCGAGAAGGCGAGAAGCCTGCACGTCGGCGACCCGGCCACCGGCGACGTCGGTCTCGGCCCGCTGATCAACGCCGCGCAACGCGACCATGCGGCGAGCGTGGTCGACGCGGCCCGCCGCGCGGGCGCACGGGTCGAAACGGGCGGCAATCATCGCGGCCTGTTTTTCGAGCCGACCGTGCTGAGCGGCGTCGCGCCGGGCAATCCGGCATTCGACGAGGAGATTTTCGGGCCGGTGGCGATCGTCGTGCCGTTCGATACCGACGAAGACGCGATCGCACTCGCGAACCGGACCGAATACGGGCTGTCGATGGCGATCCTGTCCGCCGACGTCGGCCGCGCGCTGAGGATCGGCGAGCGGTTGAACACGGGGTTGCTGCACATCAACGACCAGACGGTCAACGATGAAGTGATCAATCCGTTCGGCGGCGTCGGCGCATCGGGCAATGGCACGAGTATCGGCGGTGCGGCAAACTGGGAGGAATTCACGCAGTGGCAGTGGCTGACGATCAAGGGCGAAGCGCCGCTGTATCCGATTTGACGAGGAGACCGACCATGTACACCGACAACGATACACGCGCCGTCACCGCGGCCGTCGCACGCGCCGCCGGTGCACCCTTCTCGATCGAAGCGGCCCGCATCCGCGCGCCGCGCGGCGACGAGGTACTGGTGCGCGTCGTCGCGACCGGCTTGTGCCATACCGACCTGATCGTGCGCGACCAGTACTATCCGGTGCCGCTGCCGGCCGTGCTCGGTCACGAAGGCGCCGGCGTGATCGAGGCGGTCGGCCCGAACGTGAAGACGCTCGCCGCCGGCGATCACGTCGTGCTGACCTACGGCGCGTGCGGCCATTGCGCGTCCTGCGTCGGCGGTCACGGCGCGTATTGCCGGCAGTTCTTCGCGCTGAATTTCGGCGGCGCCGACACCGACGGGCAGATGGCCATCCGCGACGAAGCCGGACAACCGCTGCACGATCATTTCTTCGCGCAGTCGTCGTTCGCGAGCTACGCGCTTGCGCGCGAGAACAACGCGATCCGGGTGCCGAAGGAAGCGCCGCTCGAACTGCTCGGCCCGCTCGGCTGCGGGATCCAGACCGGCGCGGGCGCGGTAATCCACTCGCTCGCGGTGCGCCCGGGCAGCAGCTTCGCGAGCTTCGGTGCGGGGGCGGTCGGCATGAGCGCCGTGATGGCCGCGCGCATCGCGGGCGCGACGACGATCATCGCGGTCGACATCGTGCCGTCGCGGCTCGCGCTGGCGCTGGAGCTCGGCGCGACGCACGCGATCAACAGCCGGGAAGTCGACGTGGTCGACGCGATCCGCGAGATCACCGGCGGCGGCGTCGACTACGCGCTCGAATCGACCGGGCTGCCGGCCGTGCTGTCGCAAGGGATCGACGCGCTCGGCTCGCGCGGCACGATGGGCGTGGTCGGCGCGCCGAAGCTCGGTACGAAAGCCGAATTCGACGTAAACAGCCTGCTGCTCGGCGGCCATACGATCCGCGGCATCGTCGAAGGCGACAGCGTGCCGCAGACGTTCATTCCGCAGCTCGTGCAGCTGTATCTGCAAGGGCGGTTTCCGTTCGACCGGCTGGTGAAGTTCTATCCGCTCGACCAGATCAACCAGGCGGCGGAAGACAGCGGCAAGGGGATCACGCTCAAGCCGATCCTGCGGTTGCCGCACTGAGCGCGCGCGGGCGCCGTGCGTGCCGCCGACGCCTCGCGGCGGCACGCGACGACGCCCTCGGGGGAGGAAAATGCCGCATTCCGGGCGCCGAGCTATATTACGCATTCGCTCGACACGCCGGCGCGGCACGCGCGCCCGGACCTTCGACCCACATGGAGCGCAGCGTGAACATGGCCCCCGAATCCCCTGCACGGCCGGTCGATCTCGACCGGCTCCGCGCCCGCTTCGCCGCGGGCGAGCCGCTGCCGGAAACGGCGTTGCCGGCCAGCGTCGCGCGCTCATGGCTGCGCTCGCGCGACGCCGGGCTCCGGCCGTGGCAAACCGCCCGCTATGAAATGCAGCGCGAGCGCGACGAATCCCGCGCGGACCGACGGCTCCATCGCTGCGTCGCGCAGGAAATCGAGCCGCTGTGGGCCGCATTCGGCGGCAGGGAATGGGCGATCATGTGCGTCAATCCGCACGGCACGATCGTCCATGCGCGGCGCAGCCCGCAATGCGACGACGCGCTGCTGACGCCGATCGTCGCCGGGCGCCGGATCGTCGAGCCGAACATCGGCACGACCGCGCCGAGCTGCGTGATTCACGACGGCGCCGAGGCCGTCGTCGCGGGCGCGCAGCATTATCTCCACGAGTTCTCGCGGGTGTTCTGTCTCGCGGTGCCGCTGGTCGGCTTCGACGGCGAAGTGATCGGCGCACTCGATATCACCGGCATCGGCCGGCGCAATGTCACGCAATTGCACGAACCGTTCCGGCACGCGTCGTTGTCCGCCGAACAGCGCCTCTATGCGATGCTGCGCGACTGCCATCTGTTGCAGGTGCAATTCGATCCGCGCTGGCTCGACACGCCGCTCGCCGGCGTCATTGCGCTCGACGAAGCGGGCCGCGTGCGCGCTGTGAGCCGCCTGGCGCGCCAGATGCTCGGCCTCGCGCCTGCCGGGCCGGTGGCGCCGCATGATCTGCGGCAGCTGTTTCCCGGCGCGACGCCCGCGCAGCGGCGTCGTTTGCTGACACCGGCGCGCACGCCGCAACGGATCGCGCGCGACGATGGTAGCCACGTATGGGTGCGCGCCGTGCGCGCGCCGCTCGATCACGCCGCCGCAACGCGCCACGCCGACGTGCTCGAAGACGCCGCCGACGTGTGCCGCGCGGCGCCGGCCGCCGGCCCCCAGGCGAGCCTGCACGAACAGTCGCTCGATGCGATCCGGCGCGCGCTCGACGAGCACGACGGCAACGTGTCGGCAGCCGCGCGGCAACTCGGCATTTCACGCACGACGCTGTACGCGAAATTGCGGCAGCGCGATGCGGCGGGGATCGGGCACGACGGATCGCATTGACGATGCGGAGTGAAGCAGGTCGCGTGGCAATGGCGCTTAGGGCTTGTTCACGCTGCTAACAGGCTTGCGCCGCCCCCCAAAGGCCAATACATGTTTGGGTCTCATCCGTTAGTCTCGTGTAGTCGCAGCCAGTCATTCGCAAAGGTGCGCGCCGGTTCACCGTCGCGCATCGCACAGGACTCGAGCCAGGCGGCGTGCGGCACGTGAATTCACGCCTGCGCGCGACTCGCGAGAAACTCCACGAGCAATGCGACCGGCCGGCCGGTCGCGCCTTTCGTCGCGCCGCTTCGCCACGCGGTACCTGCGATGTCGAGATGCGCCCACGGATATGCCTGCGCAAAACGTGACAGAAAACAGGCCGCCGTAATACTGCCCGCTGCGCGTCCGCCGATATTCGCCAGATCGGCGAAATTCGATTTCAGTTGCTCGCCGTACGCGTCGTCGACGGGCATACGCCATATCGCGTCCGACGCGGCTTCAGACGCATGCAGCAACGCGTCGGCAAGCGCATCGTCATTTGCGAACAGGCCGCTGCGATGATGGCCGAGCGCGACGACGCACGCTCCCGTGAGCGTGGCCACGTCGATCACGGCGGCGGGCCGGAAGCGCTCCGCATACGTGAGGGCATCGCACAGAATGAGTCGCCCCTCCGCGTCGGTGTTGAGCACCTCGATCGTGAGGCCCTTCATGCTCGTGACGATGTCGCCCGGCTTGTTCGCATCGCCGCCGGGCATGTTCTCGCAAGCCGGAATGATCGTGACGACATTCAACCGCAGCCCCATCTCGGCGACAGCCCGCATCGCACCCAGCACCGCGGCCGCCCCGCACATGTCGTATTTCATCTCGTCCATGGCTTCGGCAGGCTTGAGCGAAATGCCGCCCGAATCGAACGTGATACCTTTGCCGACGAGCACGACCGGCGCCGTGCGCGCGCCGGCGCCGCGATACTGGAGGACGATCAGTTGCGCCGGCTGTGCCGAACCGCGCGCGACGCTCAGGAATGCGCCCATTTTCAACGCGGTGATACGTTGGGGTCCCAACACGTCCACCTTCATGTCCCGGCCACGGGCAATCTTTCTTGCCGTATTCCCCAGCCATGCGGGCGTGCAAACGTTGCCCGGCATATTGCCGAGATCGCGTGCGAGATCGATGCCGTTTGCCAGCGCCACGGCGTGCCGGATGGCGCGCTTCGCGGCTTTCATCGCATCGGCGTCGACAGCGAACACCGCCGCGGTCAATGAGCCAGGAACATCCTCTTTCTCGCTTTTCATGTCGACGAAGCGATAACGCTCGTCGCGCAATTCAAGCACCGCAGCGCGCACGCGGGCGGCTGCGTCGAGGTCGATCACCGGCGCGAGTGTCAGCGCGATATTCACCTTCGTGAACCGGGTGGCGAGTACGGCGCGCCAGGCAGCACGCAGTGCCTGCCCGTAGCGTCGACGGTCGAGCGCTTCCGATGTGCCGAGCCCGACCAGCAAGATGCGCGACGCGCCCATGTGTTGCACTTCGTGCAACCAGTATGTCGAACCGACCTTTCCGTCGATATCGCCTGCCTTCCACGAACGGTCGATGCGTGCCGTGACCGCGCGATCGGGAATCGCCCACGTCGCGGACGGTTTCTGGTTTTCGAACAAACCGATCACGAGGCAATCGGCATCGGAGGCGTAGCCTTCGGCAGGCGTGCAGAGCAGAAAATTCATGGATCGAGCACAACTCGGAAGTAAGGGGAAACGTCACGGCGGGCGGTTCCCGGCCCTGCCCCGACACTGCCGAGATCGTACGCGTCACGACGCAAACGACTTTTGCGAATTAAATCGCCGGTCGGCCGAAATGAAGGACGTTTTTCCGCTGCGGCGGTGCTCGGCGGAATGCATTTTCCGCGCAGGTTGCGACGCCGCGAATTAGCCGTCCTCGTTCCGATCGTCGCGTCATCCCGATTCGACGATTCCCTGGTTCCGTCGATGATGCTGTATCCGTATCGTTCACGTATTCGTCAGACTTATCGGCCGATGACGGCGTGGTCCTTCGACGGCGAAACGACGGCACAAAATATTGCGTTGGTTTCAAACCACTTTGAGTCCGGCGGTTTTTGCAATGGCATACTCAAGCCTGGGCGCTGCGCAGAGACGTTGTCACTTCCAGAGGCGTGGCGGCGCAAATAATGTGCGCTTCTCACGTGCCGTTTTCGTGCACGCTTGCGAGCCTTGACGCCACGGGTCCAGGAATCCGTTTCATATGAATTACAGTTCACCGATCAGCGGCTCCCCCACGAGATGCGATGTCGACGACGAGCGCACGCGTTCGCGCGCGGCATGGTTGACGAGTGAATTCCGCGCGAGCTACGCGTGGCTGAAGTCGAAACTGCAAAGGCGCGTCGGCTCGCCGGCCGACGCGGAAGATCTGGCGGCGTCGTCGTTCGCCGAACTGGCGGATGTGCAGGACCTGACAGCCGTGCGCGATGCGCGCGCCTTTCTCACGGTCATCGCACAGCGCCTCACCTACGAGATGTGGCGCCGCCGCGATCTGGAACGCGCGTACCTGGACACGCTCGTCCATCGGGAAGAAGCCGTCATGCCGTCGGCGGAAAGCATGGCGGAAGTGACGCAGGCGCTCTTGCTCGTGGATCAGGCGTTGAACGGCCTGTCACCCAACGCGAAAAGCGCGTTCGTGATGAGTCAGATCGACGGCCTCACGCACGCTGAAATCGCCGAGCAGCTCGGGGTGTCGGTGAGCATGGTGCGCAAATATATCGCGCAGGCGCTGACGCAGTGCTATCTGATGGCATGAGCCGGCTGCGCCCGCGTCGGTGCTCGGCTGCCGGCTGACCTCCTCCCGTGCCGTTCATGGTCGCGAACGTGCCGCTTTCACTGCGCCGCACCGGGTCGCTCCAGTTGCCGTGCGACGATGTCGATCGCCCGCACGGGCGCTGCCTCCAGTTGCGAGTCATGATCCGTCACGAGCGCCGCGAACACGAGAAAGGCGGCCGGATCGAATCCGTAGCGGCCTTCCTCTCCCGATTCATAGGCATCGCCGGCGATGCGCTCGTATTCGTCGGACGCATGCAGGTGTTGCCCGCCGTAGCCGAGCTCGCGCAGCATCGCGGCGGCCATCGCCACGCGCAACAGGATGCGCAGCGCGATCAGCGAGCCTGCCCCGGCGCGCAGCGCTTCGAGCTGAAGGTGATACTCCAGTGAAAGCGCATCGCGAATGGCCTTCGGTAAAGGCAGAAGTTCCGTCTTGTCCAGCCGCGACCGGACTCTCGACTGGTCGAGACGCTGCGTCCATCCTCTCATCTTCGGTTCGCCATCCATCCGCACCCATTCGTCATGCCGTTCCGCCCACCGTCATGTCGTCCACGCGAACGGTAGGCTGCCCCACGCTCACCGGCACCGACTGGCCTGCCTTGCCGCACACGGCGCGGCCCGTGTCGAGTTCGAGGTTGTTGCCGACCATGCTGATTTTCTGGATCGTGTCCAGCCCGTTGCCGGTGATCGTCGCGCCTTTCACGGGTGCGCAGAGCCTGCCGTTTTCGATCAGGAATGCTTCCGACGCCTCGAACACGAACTGCCCGCTCGTGATGTCGACCTGCCCGCCCTCGAGCCCCGCCACGTATATCCCGCGCTTCACCGACGCAATGATCTCCTCGTGTTCGCGATCGCCGTTGAGCATGAACGTGTTGGTCATGCGGGGCATCGGCAACACCGCATAGCCCTCGCGGCGGCCATTGCCCGTCGGCCGCATGTTCATCAGGCGCGCATTGAGCGAGTCCTGCATGCAGCCGCGCAACACGCCGTCCTCGATCAATACCGTGCGTTGCGTCGGACAGCCTTCGTCGTCGATATTGAGCGAACCGCGGCGGCCTTCGAGCGTGCCGTCGTCGACGATGGTGACGTGACGCGCCGCCACGCGCTCGCCGATGCGGCCCGCGAACACCGAGGTCTTGCGCCGTATGCCGTCGGCCTCGAGACCATGGCCCACGGCTTCGTGCAACAGCACGCCGTTCCAGCCCGGCCCGACGACGACCGTCATCGTTCCCGCCGGCGCGGGTCGTGCATCCAGTTTCGTCAGCGCGGCTTCGACGCGGTCGTACACCAGCGTGCGGAGGTCGTCGTCCGACCACGAAGCGAGCCCGTAGCGACCGCCGATCCCGCCGCTCGCGCTTTCGATCCGGTCGCCCGATTTGACCCGAACGTTGATCGCCAACCGCAGCATGGGTCGCACGTCGCCGACGCCGAGTCCGTCGCAACGCGCGATCCACACTGTCTCGTGCGTCGCAGCGAGCATGGCGTTGACCTCGATCACGCGCCGATCCTTCGAACGTGCCAGTTCGTCCACACGCTTGAGCAGCGCAAGTTTCCGCTCAGCGCCGATCGCGCTAAGCGAGGCGCGCGGAAGATAGATCGATCGCGCCGCCGCGGAGCCGGCTGGTTCGCCGCGCGGCGTTACGCGGGACAGAACCTCCGGTCCCGAACGAATCTGCCGCGCGATCGTGCGCAACGCGTCCGCCCCGATTCGTTGCGAACTTGCGAACGTCGTCTCCTCACCGTTCAGCACGCGAATGCCGAATCCCGAATCGCACTGCCAGGCGCCGCCCCGCACGGCGCCGCCTTCTAGTGACCACGATTCGGCGATCGATTCCTTCAGATAGATGTCGGCAAAGTCGCCGGACTGCCCGAGCGCGCTGTTCAGCGCGGCGAACAAGTGCGTTTCGTCGATGCCGTGTTTGTCGAGCAGCCCTGCATACGCCGCGCGACGCATGTCGTGGAGCGAGGGGTCGCGGGTGTCAGTCAGGGTTTCGTGCGTGTCCAGCATGGTGTCGTACCGGTATGTGACAGGAAAGGATGGCCGCGCGTACCGCGCGCGTCAGCTGCCGCCGATTCTCATTTCATCGATCAGCCACGAACCCGTGCGGAAGCTTCCTCTGGTCACGGTGTCGGCCCCCACGGCGAGCAGGCCGGAAAACATCGCATTCAGATTCGACGCGATCGTGATGCCGGTGACCGGAAAACGGATCTGGCCGTTCTCCACCCAGAACCCCTTCGCGGCACGCGAGAAATCGCCGGTCAGCCGATTCACGCCGCCGCCCGCCATCTCGGTGACGAACAGGCCGCGATCGAGCCTTTCCAGCATCACGTCGATCCCGTCCGAGTTCGCGGTTTTCGCACTGCGCACTTCGAGGTTGTGCGGACCCCAGCCGTTGCCGGTCGGCGCCATGCCGAGACGCCGGGCCGCGTACAAGCCAAGAAAGTAGCCGCGCAACACGCCTGCGTCGACGACCGATCGCCGGGACACGGCCACGCCGTCGGCGTCGAAACATCGGCTCGCCATGCCTCTCGGGACGAACGGATCTTCGTGCAACTGAATGTGATCGGCAAAGATGCGAGTACCGAGACGGTGGGTCAGGTACGAGCCCGTCCGATAAAGCGCATCGCCGGATGCCGCGTTGACGAACTCGCCGAGCAGCGACATCGCGGCCGTCGGCTCGAACAACACGGGGCAACGCTGCGTTTCAATCTGCGTGCCGCCCAGCAGCGCGAGCGCGCGCGTTGCGGCTTGCGTGCCGATCCGTTCGGGTGCGTCGAGATCGGCATAGGCGCGCGCGCCGTCGCTCCAGAATCCCATTTGTTTCTCGCCGCTGCCTGCGGCGACGGGCATGCACGACACGAAATGCGCGGACCACGGCACGCTGTGCCCAAACCCCTGGCTGGTCGCGAGCAACGACAACCCCGCGGAAGTCCCGATGCTGGCGCCGTTGGTCGTCACGATGGCGGGGCTCGTGGAAAATGCGGCCTCTTCCGCACGACGGGCATCGTCGAGCATGTCATCGAGCGACAGATCGAGCGGATGATACAAGTCCAGATCGATGAAGTCCTTGGCCAGCAAGTCCGCCTGAGCCAGGCCAGCGGCGGCATCGACGTCCGTGACCGACGCGATGTCGATGGCGGCTGCCACCGCACCGGCGAGGCCGTCGGCGGACAAATCGGACGAGGTCGTCGCGCCACGTCGGCCATTGCGATAGACCACGAGCGAGACCGATGAAGACAGTCGAAGGCTCCGCTCGGTCGGCATCCGGTTGCGCACGGTCGCCGTTCGCGATTCGACATGATCGATCTCCACACGAACGCCGTCGGCCCCTGCGCGTCGTGCGAGATCGAGTGCACATTCGGCCGCTGCCTCGAGGCTGGATTTCACGTCGCGCCACTGCGTACCGCCGTCATGCATGGAAATTGCTCCGAGTGTTGGAATGCCGTGTGCCCGATGAGTCCGCTCATCTGCCGAGACGTTTTCGCGTCATATCGAGCGGGAGCACATTGGAAACAGTCTATCGATCGCGATCGAAATTTTTTTACGAAAGAAATCGCCGTCTCGCGGATTCGTGGAATCGTTTTGCGCGCACGTCGGCGTATCCGGAATTCACGTTCGACGCGCACTTTTTCTGCGATGACTCACGTGCAGCGCTTCGTCAGCCCGATCAAACGATCGCCGATGCTCGTGCCGACCTTTTTCATGGCCTGCGTGCCATCGCCGTAGTGGGATCGAAATCGCGCGATGAGTGAGGAATCCACCAACTCGATCCGCTCGAGGGTCTTGTCGCCTTGTGAAGCTTCTTCGCCGCGCTCCACCGCGCGCTTCGACGTTTCTTCCGCGAGCTGCATGAAGCGTCGGTCGTCATCGGGCGTCCAGTTGCAGGCCGCGCGCAACAATTCCCAGTGCGCGCCCGCAAGGCCGAATATGAAATCGGTGACGACCGCGGCATCGCCGAGCGGTTGAGCGACCAACACGAGAAGCCGTGTCGCCAACGCGTGTGCGGCGCCGGCCGGGGTGGTACCGGCTTTCGCGAGCGCCTGCTTGATCGCGGCCAGTTCCAGGTCCAGGGGCCCTTCCGCCCGAGCGGGGTCATGCTGCGCGGCCAGCCGGTCGCGAATCGACAGCAGCGCCGCATCGTCGCCGATCAACTCGGTCATCTCGCCGCCGGACAGCAGATCCGTGACCAGCATTCGCGGCAGCCGCGAGAGATTCGCACCCACCGGCACGGCGTCAAGCCACTGCGCGACGAACTCCGCGCCGTTCAGATGGGTGCGGCGATAGCTCGTCAGCGATTCCACCACGGCCAGCACGTTGGCCGGAATACCCAGCGTTCTTGCGCAATCGTCCACGTCCGCGGTGTTGCAGACGAACTGAATGGCGCTGCCGATTTCGCCGTCCCACATCGCTTCGGAAGGCGCGGCCCGCTTGCGGTCCAGCCACGCGCGCAATGCGGCAAGGCGCTCCGCCTTGAGCTGCGCGTCGCCGGCGAACGCGTTCGGTGCAACGGCGATCGCCGCCGGCAACGGCGTCACGGAGCCGAGGTGATTGTCGATGAAGCCGGCCAGTTGCGTGGCGGAGCGATTGCCGACCACGCGGCCGAGCTCCTTGCCGCCGCGCAGCAGGATCAGCGTCGGAATACCGCGGACACCGAATCGTTCGCGCACGCCTGCATTCTCGTCCACGTCGATCTTCACGAACGCCACGTTGCCCTGAAACTGCTCGCTCACTTTCGACAGCGTCGGCGCGAGCGCCTTGCACGGACCGCACCAGGGCGCCCAGAAGTCGACCAGTACGGGCAGCGGGTTGTTGATCACGTCGGCTTCGATGGTTTCCAGCGTCACTGCTTTCAGATTGCTCATGGATCGACCTTGTCCTGTTTCACTTGTTGGCGCGCCGTACATTTTTCAAATGCATGTCGCCGGTTGAGATCGTGGTGCTCAGCACAGCTGCGTTCCCACGTATGCGCGGCCGCCGGGGTGTGCACCCTGCGCTTCGTCGGCGGCGTGCTGTCGTGCTTCCGGTGCCGACGGTGCGGGGAAATCGAGCGTCGTGTCGTGAAACGCCAGCAGTTCCTTGCGATGCGCGACGCTGACGACCGTGGCCTGAGGCAAACGCTCGATCAACAGACCGTAGAGTTCCTTCTCGCTCTGGCTATCGAGCGCGGACGTGCATTCGTCGAGGAACACCGTGGACGGTTTGGCGAGCAGCACGCGCGCAAACGCCACGCGCTGCTGCTCGCCACCGGAAAGCCGTGTGCTCCAGCGGTCCTCGACATGGAGCAAGCGCGCATAGGCCGACAATCCGCATGCGTGCAGCAGTGCCTCGCATTCGCTGTCCGGGTACGCCGACGCGTCGCGCGGATAGGTCACGGCCGCCTTCAGCGAGCCCGGCGGGATATAGCTGCGTTGCGGCAAGAAGAACGTGCCGGCTGCCGGACGCACGATCGTGCCTTCACCGTAGGGCCATAGGCCGGCCAACGCGCGCAGCAACGTGCTTTTCCCGCACCCCGAGCGACCGCGCACGAGGCACCGCCGGCCGGCTGGGAGCACGAAATCGGGCACGCGCGACAGTATGTCGCCGGACGCGTCGCGCAAGACGAGCCCGCTCGCGGCGACCGCTCCAGTGTGGCTTTCGTCCAGCGCGATTTCCTGCCGCGGCTCATGCTCGCTCACGTGCAGGAATTCGCGCAGACGGTTGGCCTCCGCACGCCACGACGTAAATCCCGGATAGGCTTGCCAAAAAAATGCCAGCGACCCCGTGACGGAATTGAATGCGCTGTTCGATTTCATCAGCCCGCCGAGCGTTAGCCCACCCGACATCAGCTGCGGCAGCATCAGCAAGGTCGGAATGATTGGAACGACCGAACTGAACTGACCGACGACATTGGTGAAGAACGAGAGGCGCGTATTCACCCACAGCGTCGCGTAGAGATTCGATACCACGAAGCGAAACGATGCCTGCAGACGCCCATGCTCGGACGTTTGCCCCTGAAAGAACGCGATCTGTTCCGCGAATTCACGCACGCCCACCATAAGCACGCGAAAATCGCCCTCGACACGATGCTGTCTGGCCGTCAGCGTGATGAGCCTGCGGCCCAGATAATGCGTCGCCGCGAAAATGACGCCGGTGTAGGCAAATGCGGCGAACACCAGATAACCGTGCAATACGTACGACGATCCGCCGACATGCATCTGCAACGGGCCGCCCATGCGCCACAGCACGACGCTGAACGATACGATGCTGACCGGCACTGAAAGAAACCCGAGACCCAGCAGCAGCGTGTCGTTGACGAACAGCTTCACGTCCTCCGCGATACGCTGATCGACGTTCTCGAGTTCCCGGTCGCGTTCGATCCGATAATAGTTGTTGCGGGCGAGCCATTTGTCGGCGAGCCACGTCGTGAGCCACCGGCGCCAGCGAATCTGCACGATTTGCTGCAGCACTGCCCCGGTAATATGCACGACCGCGCCGGCCATCGCCACGAGCAGGAAACGCACGAGCAGCTCCGGCAGCACGTTGAATCGGGAAGCGCCGATCGCATCGTAGAACGTGCCGGTCCAGTTGTTGTTCCACAGCATCACGTACGTCGTGGCCCAACTCGACCCGAGCACGAGCATCAGCAATATCAGCGAGAAAACGCCTTCGCGCGTACGCCAGTAAGGGAACAGCAGTCGCCATACCGACGGAAAATGGCGGCGCGCTTCAGCGTCTTCCGCGCGGTCCATTGGAGAAGCACCGTTCACCGTCATGGGCGCGCCTCGGGCGGTTGCATCACGAAGTTGATCTTGTTGAGGCCGCCGCCCTGAAGCGCCGCGAGAATGGTCGCGACCTTGCCGTACTCGACGTGCTGATCCGCGTTGATGTTGACCGCTGGCGGCTCGCCCTTCGCCGCGGCCTCGGCCACGCGCGCCTTCAACGCCGCCTCGTCGACCGGTTGCTTGTTCCACAGCACCGTCTTGTCGGCGGTGATCGACAGGTCGATGTCCTGCGTTCTCGACACGGCCGGCTGCGCGGCCGCCTGCGGAAGATCGACCTTCACCGCCTTGTTGATGACGGGCAGCGTCACGATGAAGATGATCAGCAACACCAGCATCACGTCGATCAGCGGCGTCATGTTGATGTCGTTCATGACGCCTTCGTCGCCGCCGCCATCGGTAATCATTGACATGACGGGCTCCTTCAGGCGGCCAGATTGGGCGTCGCGCGCTTGGTCGCGGCCGGTGCGCCGACCGGCCGGCTGGCGTCGGCGCGGGCCTTCGCGCCGGTGACGAAATACACGTGCAGCTCATGCGCGAAGCGGTTCAGCCGATGGCTCACGCGCTTGTTGCCGCGGTTCACGTAGTTGAAGCCGAGCACCGCCGGAATGGCGACGAACAACCCGATCGCCGTCATCACGAGCGACTCGCCCACCGGGCCGGCAACGTGATCGAGGCTGGCCTGCCCCGACATGCCGATCGCCATGAGCGCGTGATAGATGCCCCAGACGGTGCCGAACAGCCCCACGAACGGCGCGGTGCTGCCGATCGAGCCCAGCACGGCCAGGCCGTTCTGCAGGCGTGCGACTTCGTCGTCGAATGCGTTGCGCAGCCCGCGCGCCACCCATTCGCTCGCGCTCAGGCTGCCCTGCATCGACGGTTCGTTGCCCGCATGCTGTTCATTCGCTTCGCGCCCGGCAAGCACCAGCGCACGATAAGGATTGTCACCGCGCTCGCCCAGCGCCGCGATGCCGTCGCTGATCGACGCACTGGACCAGAAACCCGTTTGCGCGCGCTTGCCGAGCGATTCGAGACGCCGATTGGAAAATCCTTTCGTCAGTATCACGAACCACGAGACGACCGACATGCCGATCAGGAAAACGAAGATGAAGCGGGTAACGAAGTCACCCTGTTGCCAGACGTTGGCGATGCCATACTGTTCCATGTGTTGCTCCGATTGGTGCGGGTTCAGTCGTTCAGGTTGAATGCGATGGGTTGGGAAGCTTCGACCGAGCGCGCGATGCCCGCGGTCTCGTACGGATGACAGCGGCCGGCACGGATCGCCGCGACGGCGGCCGCGTCGAGCAGCGGCGAACCGCTGCTCTGCGCCACGCGCGCGGACGTCACCGCGCCGTCGGTGCCGATGCTCAGATGCACGACCACGGTGCCCTCCTGTTGCAGCCGCCGCGCTTTCGCCGGGTAGTCGGGTCGCGGCATCTGGCATCCCAACTGCTTCAACTCGCCCGCACTGATTTGCTTCGGCGCGTCCAGCAGGTTCGGCCCCGGCGCGGGTTGCGCGACAGGTTGGGCCGGCGCCGCTTCAGGTGCGGGATGCGGCTCGGGCGCCGGCGCGACCGGCCGCGTTTCGGCGGGTTTCGGCGCCTCCAGGGGCGCCGCCTCCACCGTGCGCGGGCTCGGCGCGTGCGACGCCAGCACATGCGCCTTTTCCGGCTTCGCCGGCGCCACGGGTTTCGGTGGCTCGGTGCGCGGCTTGGGCGGCGCAGGCGGTGTCGGCACGGGCCGCGGCGCCGGCACGGCGACCAGTTGCACCTGCACCGTGCCGCGCGCGGGACGCCCCGCCTCAAGCCTGAGCGTCACCGCGCTTTGGTGGACCGCGACGTACAGCCCCAGCGCATGGGCGAGCAGCACCCCTGTGGCACACGCGATGCGGCGTGTGCGCGCATAAGGCGCCTGGGACGTGTTCTCGCGCACGGCGATGTCGTCCCAGGGGCGGCCGGGCAAGGAATCAGAAGTCATAGGTTCCGGTCAGCATGACCGTCCGCTCCGGACCCATCGGAATCATGGCGGCCGACGTGCTGCTGTAGTAAAGCTTGCGGTTGAACACGTTCTTGATCGAAAGATTCAAGCCGTACCCCTTCTTCCGATAGAACACGCCGAGATCCGTCTCCACCTGACTGGGGATGCGGTACGCCGAGCCCGAGCCGATGTACTGCCCGCTCGCGAAGAAGAGCCCCGCGCCGACTCCGAAACCCTGGAGCTTTTCGGTCTGGAAGTTGTAGGTCGCCCACAGGCTGGCACTGTTCTTGGGCAGGTTCACCGCCAGCTTGGAGTTCGGGGGCTGCACGAAGTCGTTGTACGTATAGCTGCCCACCACATTGACGCCGGGCAGCGGCTGCCCGGTAATCTCCGCTTCGAATCCGCGGCTCACGGCGCCGCCGGCAGGAAGAGAGAAGCCGCGATGGGCCGGGTCGGCAACGTTGTAATTGCTGAACGAGGTCCGGTAAGCCGAGGTCGTGATGGCCAGCTTGTCGTCCAGCAGGTTGAACTTCATGCCCACTTCGACTTGCTGGCTGATTTGCGGGGGGAGCACACCGCCACCGAATTGAAGCGCCGTGCCCGGCTGGAAGCCGCGGTTGTAGCTCGCGTAGGCCGCAACCTCGGAGGTCAGTTCGTAGAGCAGGCCGAGGCTCGGGCTATAGGCGTTCTGATGGCTTCCCGGTGGCGGGGTACCGGCGTAGGTCGCATGTGTCAGATAGGTATCCCGGCGCACGGACGCGAGCGCATGGAAATTCTTATAGGAAAACTGATCTTGTAGATATAAGCCGGTTTGAGTGAAGTAGGTAGTGCCATTCGGCATCACGTTTCCCGTGTCGGAAGACGGAAGAGTAAATGAGCCGAAGACATTCGGAATGGAAATGAATTTCGATGTCGTGGTGTCAAACTGATGCTGGCTGTAGCGAAGAACGTCCCAGCCCGCAATCACCGTATTTTTCGCAGCGCCGATATCGAACTTGGCTCGCAGGTAATTCTGGAAGCTCCAACTGTAGAAATCCGAGACCGAATCGAAGTTGTGGAACAACGTGCCGTTGGTCGCCGAGAGCGGCGTCGCCGTTGTCCAGGCTTGCTGCGTTTGTTGGGTCCGCGTATAGGAACCCTTGCTCACGAAGGTCAGCGCCGTGCCGAGCTTTTGTTCGAGGTGAACGAAAATATTGTCCGTTTGCGCGCCGAAATGGTCGGACGGCGTGCCCAGCGGCCTGTCGATATAGTTTCGATAGATGTCGCCCTTGGCATAGCCGACGGTGAATGGGGGAACCGGCTCGCGATTGACGGTGCGCTCATAGCCCACCGTCAGATCCGTGGTCGAATCCTTCCATTCCAGGGTCGGGGCAAAGTAGAAATTTCTCTCGCCGTCATATCCCATCGAATTCTGGCCGACCCGTTCACCCGAGATGATGAAGCGATACCGAAGCTTCTTGTCGGCGGTGATGGCGCCCGTGCTGTCCAGCGCGATCTGCTCGCTGCCGTAGGAACCGTAGCCCACCTGGATTTCGTGGAATGGATCGGCCTGAGGCGTCTTCTTGACGATATTGATGGCACCCCCCGGCGGGCTGTTGCCGTTCACGATCGCCGACGGGCCCTTGACCACTTCGACGCTCGAGATGGCGATCGTCGGCGTGACGTTGGGGGCCGCCCCGACAGTCGCCAATCCGTCCGATGTGAGGTTTTGCGCTACAAACCCGCGAATCGTGTAACTCGGCACACCAAGCGGCCCCGGCCGCGTGACGACACCGGAAGCGTTCCTCAGCACATCGGAGAGCGACTGGGCGGCCTGGCTCTGGATCACCGCCGCGTTGATGACGCTGACCGATTTCGGCGTCTGGCTCAGCGGCACGTCCGAGCGCGCATAGGTAGACGACGATTCCGCGACGAAGCCGGTACCGCCGGAGTCCCGGCTGGCCGCCACGCTGATGAGCGGAAGCGTGGTATCGACAGGCCCCACGGAGGCTGCCGCCGCTGCCGCCGACGCCGCAACGGGCGCAGCCGGCTTCGCAACCGCCTTCTGGATGGTCAGGCCGCCGCTACCCGTCGCGACGAGGTCGAGGCCGGTGCCTCGGAGCGCTTGTCGAATCGCGGCCTCGGCGGTGTAGTTCCCCTCCACGGGCGACGATTTCAGCGATTGCACGAGGCCCGCGTCGTAGCTCAACCTCACGTTGGCCGCCTGCGCGATTTCGACCAGCGTACGGTCCAACGGACCGCTCGCGAGATGCCATGACTGCCGGGCAGTCTGTTGTGCATGCACCGACGCCGCCATGAAAACCTGTGCAACGGCGACCGCGATGGCAACCCCTGATGCCTGGCTCGAGATAGCCCGGCGTGTTCTGATGTTGAGCTTCACGTTTGAACCACTCCCTTGTCGAATGTATTGGCTCTTCGTCCGTTCTGTCAGTATTCCTACGCGTAATCGCGTCATCATCGTGTCGCAAAGTACCGTCATGCTTCCAATCGGGCTTCGGTCGGCCTCTTGCCCGAACGCGTCATCGATGAAACAAGTCTATCGTCCGGGCCTGGAATGTTTTTTTGAAACAATTCGCTTGCGCTGCCCGTTTTGGAATTCCATTCCGCGGTTTCCGCCGCGCCGGTGAAATTCCGTCCTTCTCCGTCCTTGTCGATAAATTGCTCAGCCCGCGCGGTCACAGCATGTAATCGAGCGGTAATACGGTGGTCTGCTTAATGGTCTCCATCGCGAAGCTCGAACTGACGTCGAAGATATCGACCGCCCCAATCAAACGCCTGTATACGCTGTCGTACGCGTCGATATGCGGCACCACCACCTTGAGCATGTAGTCGATGTGCCCGCTCATGCGATGAACCTCCACCACCTCGGGAATCGTCGCCACCACGTCGCAGAAACGCCGCAACCACGCGGCGGTATGTTCCGCGGTCTTGATTTCCACCAGCACGGTCACGCCCACGTTGAGCTTCTTCGCGTCCAGAAGCGCCACGCGACGCGCGATCACGCCGTCCTGCTCGAGCTTCTGAATGCGTCGCCAGCATGGCGTCGTCGAAAGGTTCACGCGGTCGGCGATCTCCGCCACCGAGAGCGTGCTGTCCTGCTGCAGCACGGACAATATGGACTTGTCGATAGCGTCGAACACACTTCCTCCACTCGAGTGCACGGGTTGATGTCGAGCGATTCGATGCGCTCTTATTTACCTTGTGCAACGAGCGGCGAAAAGTGACACCGCAAATCGAAAAAAATTCGGAGGGGGGCTGGAGCGGCAGCTGCGGTTTCAGGCAGGTGTGGCGACGGCGAGCATCTTGCCGTACAGATTCAGGGAAAACCCGAGGCTTTCGGCCAGTTGCCGGAGTGCGGCCGGCGCGTCGTCGAGCGGAAAGACGCCGCTCACGCGGCGCGACAGCGCGGCCTCCGGGAAACGGATATAGCCGCCGAAGTAACGGCCCAGGGTTTCGATCACGTCCGGCACCGCGCGGTCGAGCACGACCAGCGTGCCGCGTGTCCACGAGAAGATGTCGGCCGACGTTTCGGGCATGCGGGCGATCTGTCCGCCCGACAGGGACCATGCCGATCCATCGGGTACCCGCAAGCGGCGCCCGCGACGCACGGCGAGCACCGCGTCGCCGCCTTGCACGGCCACGACGGTATGCAGGCGCAGAACGTCCACGCTCACGCGCGCCCGCTCGGTGCGAACCACGCCGTCGCGGGTGGTCACGACGACAGGCTGATAGCCTGCGCGATTCGGATCGGTTGCAACCTGGCCGGCGGCCAGATAGAGGTCGGCTTGCTCACGTGCATGGGTATACACCCGCGTGGCCGCGCCGGCCGTGACCGAAACATTGCCGTCGAACTGAACTCTTTGTGGGACCACATCGCCATTGTGGTAGTCCGCGTCGAGCGAAAACGTCGAAATGAGCTGGCGCGTGCCGATCCCGGCGAGCACGATGCCGCCCAGGCCCGCGCCGGCTTTCAGCCAGCGTCTGCGATGATGCGACGGCTCATCGAGCGCCCGCCGCACCGCCGCACTCGACGTGCCCTGCAACGGGCCGAGCCTGCCGAGCCGCTGCTGCAGCCGCGCCCACGCTTCTTCGTGAGCCGGATCCGCGCGCCGCCATGCCAGGAATGCATCGCGCTCGTCCGGCGAAAGCTCGCCGGAGCGCAGCCTCACTTCCCAGTCAATCGCCTCTTGCGCCACTGGATCGAGCGTGGAGTTACCGTTCATGAGCGTCAATCAATCGAGGGCGAACGGCCGTGCCGCACACGCGGCCCGTTGCCGAGCCGCTAATTCCGGAACACGGGTTTCGCGCGGAGCATAACATGCCGCATTCAGCGCGTCGCAACGAACGATGCGGCGAAATACGCGTGGATCAGGTGCGTAATCTCTGGCCTCGCGGCGCGGCGGCCTCAACGCACGGTGGCCGCGACCGCCGCTTCCCGTTTCGCGTGCAGGCGCAACGCGGCCCACGCGATCCCGGCCGCGAAGATCGCGACCACGCCGCCGAACGTGCCGATCCACGGCAACCCGAAGTCGCTCGCGATATGGTTGCCGAGCAGCGCGCCGGCGCCGATCCCGACGTTGTACAGCCCGGAGTAGATCGACACGGCCAGGTCGGTCGCCTCCGGCGCAAGCTTCAGCACCCACGCCTGCATCGCCAGCCCGAAACAGACGATCGCGCCGCCCCACACCAGCGTATGCACGGACAGCGTGACGATGTTCAGTGCGCTCGGAAACAGGATCAGCAGGCAGCCCGACAGCGCGACGATCGACGCCAGCAGGAAATCGTCGGGCCGGTGCGGATAGACGCGATTGAAGCAGACCGCGGCCGGCAGGCCGGCGACGCCGAACAGGATCAGCACGTACGTGATCCGGCTGTTGCTCGCATGGTTGACGCTCTGCACGAACGGTTCGATATACGTGTACGACGTGAAGTGCGCGGACACGACGAGCACGGTGATCGTGTACAGCGCGACCAGCGCCGGCTTGCGCAGGAACACCCCGATGCTGCTCAGCGACCCGGCGCCCTGGCTCGGCAGCAACGGCAACGTGGCGCGCAGCAACAGCAGCGTGACGCCCGCCGCGCCCGCGATGATCAGGAACGTGACGCGCCAGCCGAACGCCTCGCCGATCACGCGGCCGAGCGGAATCCCGGCCACCATCGCGATCGCGGAGCCCATCGCGATCAGGCTGAGCGCGCGGCTCTTGCGGTCGCTCGGCGCGAGCCGCACCGCGAGCGGGATCGAAATCGACCAGAACACCGCATGCGCGCACGCGATGCCGAGCCGGCCGATCATCAACAGCGTGAAATTCCACGCGACGCCGGTCACGACATGGCTGCCGACGAACACCAGCAGCGCGACGCTCAATAGCTTGCGGCGCTCGACGTGCCGCGTGACGAAGGTCAGCGGCAGCGACACGACCGCGACGGCCCACGCGTAGATCGTCAGCATCAGGCCGACGTCGGTCGGCTGCATGTGCAGGCTGTCGCCGATCGCGCTCAGCAGCGCGACGGGCACGAATTCGGTGGTATTGAAGATGAAGGCGGAAAGCGCGAGGGCCAGAACGCCCGACCACGATTGTTCGGAACTGACGGCGTCGGAGGTTGCCATACGGGGATTCGACGAAGGTTGGGCGCGCGGGCGGCCCGCCCGGCGCATCGGCGCGATTGTACCAGCGCCGTTCGACACGCTGCCGCCAGGCGCGGCGCGTGCGGTGCGGGACATGGCGGTGACACGGCCGCGCGCCGATAATGTGACGAACCGGGTTTTGCCGACGATTTGCCCGAAAACTATCGGGCCAGGAGATTTACATGCGCATTGAAACGTCATTTCTGTTCGATCTCGACGGCACGCTCGTCGACAGCGTCTATCAGCACGTACTCGCGTGGAAGGAAGCGCTCGATGCCGAAGGCATCGAACTGTCGGTGTGGCGCATCCATCGCAAGATCGGGATGAGCGGCGGCCTGTTCCTGAATCAGTTGTTGCGCGAGACGGACGGCGACATCGACGCCGACCGTGTCGAGCGGCTCGCGCGGCTGCACGCGGCCGCGTACCAGCGGCTGCGCGCGCAGGTCCGGCCGCTGCCGGGCGCGCGCGAGTTGCTGGCCGCGCTGTCGAACGCCGGCATTCGCTGGGCGATCGCGACCAGCGGGCGGATGGAAACCGCGGCGATCAATCTCGAGGCGCTCGGCGTCGATCCGGCGAAGAACGTCGTCGTCACGCGCGATCAGGTGAAGTATGCAAAGCCGGACCCCGACCTGTTCCTGACCGCCGCCGCGAAACTGAACGTGCCGATCGAGCATACGGTGGTCGTCGGCGACAGCATCTGGGACATGCTCGCCGCGAGCCGCTGCCGCGCGCTGGGAGTCGGGCTGCTGGCCGGCGGGTACGGCAGCGACGAACTGGAACGCGCGGGCGCGCTGCGCGTGTACGACGATCCGGCGGATCTGCTGTGGCATCTCGACGAGATTGCCGCGCGACCGTAGGCGCCGGGGGGCACGCCCGGCTTCGTCCGGCCGGGCAGCCGCGCGTGATCGTTCGCGGCGCGGCTGCCTGTTTCGATTCATCGAATCGAAACAATCCGGATTGCCATTGACGATCGCGATTTAAAATATTTTTTACCGATGCTTGTTTTCCCGTGTTTTTAAAACAGCCGGGAAGATTCTTGAAAAAACGAATCACCTCTCATATAACAAATACACCTCGCCTCCGGTTCACGATCGCAGTATCCGGATCGTGAAAGTGCGAGTGCCATACGGAGCCGAACCGCCCAGCCGGCGCAACCCCGCGTAGCCAGAAATTCTGTGCATGATATGGGGTCTGCATCGCGATACTGCGTCGCGGCGCCCTTTTCGCCATTTATTCGGGGCCCTATAAATGCGCACGGATCTTTCGCCTTCATAACGCTTCGACAGAAGCATTACATCGATTCATTCAATCGCACGAGCGCACGTATCGGCCGCGGAGCATTTTCGCGCCGGCGTTTCGTGACGGCGTGCGCTGCCGCTCGATCGGCGGGCATTGTTTTGTCCGGCTTGACGGAAATGGACGACGCGAGGATTTCGATGAATCAGATCAGCGAACAGGCAATCGCCGGCATGCGCGCGCCGCATCCGGAGCCCACCCTGCCTATCCGCGTGCTGCATGGCGAGACGGTGAGCGACTACGAGCAGAAAGTGCAGGCGACCTACGCCGGCAGTCCGGACGACTGGCGCAAGGCGATCGGCGAGTACCTGTTGTTCCAGTTCGGCGTCTACGACGATCCGCGCTCCACGCCGCCGATCTCGCTCGATGAATCGGGCATTCGCTACTTCGAACGTCAGCTTCGCCTCGCGGGCTTCGACGACCCCGTTCCCGCACGCGTCGAGCGCATTCTCGACATCGGCTGCGGCTGGGGCTACATCCTCAAGTATCTGGCGGGCCGCTTCCCCGGTTGCATGCGCCTAGACGGTATCAACGTCAGTCGCGAGCAACTCGAGTACTGCGCACGCTTTCATGCGCGGCACGGGCTCGCTGGACGCATCAACCTCTATCAGTGCAACGCGCAGGACGTCGACCGACTGCCCGATCCCGCGGCGCAGTACGATCTCGTGATCATTCGCGGCGTGATCTCGCATTTCCCGAACACGCTGTACGAAAAGGCCATGCGCGCACTGCATGCGCGCGTGCGCGGCGGCGGCTCGGTGATCATCTCCGATAACCTGTACAACGTCGCACTGAGCGAGTACGAGTCCGACACGCCGGACGAGATCGACCGGATCGCGTGCAAGCACCGGAAGACGCCCGACTATTTCAGACAGGTGCTGATCGACGCCGGGTTCGCGATCCGCGACATGCGCGTGCTGCCGTCGAACATCGACGTTGCGCGCTGGCTGATGGACGCCAAGGCCAACATCGACCGCCATTTTCCGCACCGCGCGCCGGACACGCTGGAGGAATTGCGCGTGCTCGCCGAAAACTGGTCCGTCGCGCTGATCAAGAACAAGGTGTCGACCTACAGCATCGTCGCGGTCAAACCGGACGCGTAACCCGGAGATCCGCATGCAAGCATCCGGAACGCCACACGCCGCCAGCGCTGCGCCGAGCACGACGCAAACGCTGGTGCTGCCGCTGCCGCGTCTGTCGCTGCCCGTCGCGCGGCACCCGCAGTACGAAGCGATCGAGCAGCAACTCGCGATCGACGACTATCCATACATCCTGCGGCACTATCGCAGCGACGCGGCGGCGCGCCGTTTTCTCGCGCAGCGCATTCCCGCGTATGGCAGCCTGTGCTATCCGAATGCGCGGCCCGATCGCGCGTACACGATCCATCGCATGATGAACGTCACGACGCTGATGGACGACGCCTTCACGCATCTGGCGCGCACCGGCGACCAGGCGGGGCTCGACGCGTTGCGCGATCATTTCCTTGCGGCCGTCGACGGCACGCCGCCGCCGGCCGATGTGCCCGCCGCTCGACTGCTGCACGACACGCTGCGCGCGATGCACGCCCGGTGCGACGCGCGCCCGGCCTTTTGGCAGCGGTTCGTCGAATGCGTCCGCGCGCAGATCCGCACGCAGGCCGATCCGACGGCGACCGACGCATCGCGCCTGTCGCTCGCCGACTATCTGGCGTTTCGTCGGGTCGAGGGCTTCGGCCACTGGATCACGCTGCTCACCGAATACGCGCTCGACGTCGACATGGGGCAGCGCCTCGCGCAACACGCGGCCCTGGCCGACGCGCGGGACAAGACGATCGATTCGGTGATCCTCGTCAACGACCTGTTTTCGTTTCGCAAGGAACGCTCCGCGCACGAGCGATTCAATGCCGTCTGGATCCTGATGCGCGTCGAGCAGTTGAACGTCCAGGCGGCGCTCGACCGGCTGGCAGCGCTCTGCACGTCGAACGAGCGCCGCCTGATCGACGCGCGCGAAGCGGTCGCGACCGGCGTGCTGGCGGACGACCCCGACACGCAGGCCTACGTGACGGAACTGGGCTACATGAGTGCGGGCAACGCGGAATTTCACGCGTTCAGCACCCGCTACCACGGCGACGATCTCGGCGGCGGCCGCTTCGCCGGCGGCGAAATCGCGATGACGGCGCTGCCGACACTCGAGGAAATCGCGGCGGCCGACCGGCAGGCTTCGCACCGGTGACTGGAGACGCGCATGCACGCATCGATCCCTGTTGTGCCCGAACCCGCCGCCGCTTCGCGACATCGCTATCCGGACGGCTGGTTCGCGCTGGCCTACAGCCGCGACGTCAAACGCGGCGCACTGGTCGTCACGCGCTTCATGGGCGAGGACGTCGTGCTCTATCGGACGGCATCCGGCCTGATTCGCGCGATCGCGCCACATTGTCCGCACCTCGGCGCGCATCTCGGGCATGGCGGCGTCGTGCGCGGCGAGGAGATCGTGTGCCCGTTCCATCACCTCGCATTCGCGCCGGACGGCACCTGCGTGCGCGCCGGGCGGGACGGCAAGCCACCCGCCGCCAGGCTGCGGCAGCGCCACGTGCGCGAATGGAACGGGCTCGTGCTCGCGTGGCACGACCGTGCGGGCGCGCCGCCATCGTGGTCGCTGCCCGAACTGGACCTCGACGGCTATTCGCGGCCGCGCGGCGCATGCCATACGTTGAACGGCAGCCTGCAGAATCCGGCCGAGAACGGCGTCGACGTCAACCATTTCAGCCCGGTGCACGGGTGGTCGAATCCGGTGCTCGAGCCGCCGCAAGCCGATGGCCACCGGATGACGATGCGCTCGACGCTCGTGCTGCTCGGCCAACGGCTGCTGCTGGACATCACGATGCACGGCCTGGGCTGCATGGCCGCGCGCATGGAACTGCCGGACCTCGGGCTGCACGCGCGGGTCGTGCTGTTCCCGACGCAGATCGAACCCGATCGCTGGACCTGTCGCGAATTCGTCGCGCTGCGCGTCGAACGCGTGTCGGCGTGGCCGTCGCCGCTGCGCCGGGCCGTGCACGAGATACTCGTGAGCGCCGCGTACCGATTGTGGTTCGTGCCGCAATTCAAACGCGACCTGCTCATCTGGGATCACCGCGACTACGACGCGCGCCCGACGCTGATGGCGGGCGAGATGCCGATCATGACGTTCCGGCGCTGGGCCGCGCAGTTCTATCCGGCGGCCGGCGGCAACGGGATCGACGGACAAGGCGACGTCGTGCCCGCAGCCCCCGCGCACGCCGATCGGGAGTTCGCGCGATGAGTGCCATGCCGATGCAGGCGCGCGCGATGCATGCAACCGGCCCGGTCGACGAAACCGCGCCGCTGCCCTATCCGGACGGATGGTTCGCGCTGTGTTTCAGCCGCGAGCTGAAGCCCGGCGCCGTGCTCGCGACGCCATTCATGGGACGCGATGTCGTGCTGTACCGGACGGCATCCGGCGTCGCGTGCGCGGCCGACGCGTATTGCCCGCACCAGGGCGCGCATCTGGGCCACGGCGGCACGGTCGACGGCGAGCAGATCGTCTGTCCGTTCCATCACTACGCGTATGGCCCCGACGGCCGGCGCACCGGCACCGGTTGCACGAAAGGCGGCCAGGCGCTGACGCTTCGCACCCGGCATGTGCGCGAGTGGAACGGCTTCGTGTTCGTGTGGCAGAACGCCGATGGCCTCGCGCCGACGTGGGAACTGCCGGAAGTCGACATGACAGGCTTCTCGGCGCCCGTCGGTCAGGCTTTCACGCTGCGCGGCGTGATGCAGAACCTGCCGGAAAACGGCTACGATCTCGAGCATTTCGGCGCACTGCACCGCTGGAAGGACATGAAGCCGCATGCGCCGGTGATCGACGGCCCGCGCATTTCGATGCAGGTGGACATGGCATGGAAGAACATCAAATGGAGCACGCTGATCGGCGTTCATGGCCTCGGCTGCGTGTCGTCCGACCATGAAATGAAGGCGATCGGCCTCGAAGCGAAGATCTTCGCGTGCGGCGTACAGATCGCGCCGCTGCGCTGGACCTTCCGGGACGGCATCTCGTTCCGCTTTTCGTGGCTGTCGCGATGGCCGGCCCCGTTGCAGCGGATCGTCTACGCCGCGCTCGGCCGGTTGCTGCACCGACTGTGGCTGGTGCCGGTGTTCAAGGAAGACATCATGGTGTGGAGCAATCGCGACTACACGGGCTACGGTACGCCGGTCGCAGGCGACGGGCCGTATCCGGTGTTTCAGCGATGGGCGCGGCAGTTCTATCCGGGCGAGGGTCGGCCGGCGGCGCAGCGGTGCGACACGCGTGTGGACGCGTTCGCCGAGAAATAGCGGGAGCCGGCGGTTGCGTCACTGACGAACTGGAACGCTCCAGCGCACTCCGCATGTACGACGCTCTGACTCCGCGGCATCTGGCACTTCGCACACCTCCAGATAGCGCAACCGGCGTGCAGGCGTCAAGAATGACCCGCCATATCCGTAAAAAATCGACATCGGGCCTCGCGGCCGGCGCAAAGAGCGGGACGCGTACAACGCCAGAATCGACGCTGGCTGCGACCCGCGCCTGTACGTTTTCCCGTGTTTTCAAGTCGCCAACGAATAACGCTCGTGCGTGAATATCTTTTGACCAGTAAATTTCCGCAATCCGATAACCTTAATTTTAAATTATCGAACAGACACGCCCCCTTAATTATTAAATTCAATTACAAGAACATTCCCCCAGAGGCCTGTTCCCGCACTTCTGCATCCGCGTAGACTAAACCGGTTTCGATGAAAGAATACCCGCACCCACCTGCAAGTTAACTTGGAACTCGGCAGGCTGTAGCAGAAGGCGGAAGCGCCGAGGCAGCAGGAATATGCGGCCGCCGTAGCCGATATCGAGGCCGTATGGAGCGGGACACGCCACTTGGCTTGATTTGCTCTTCGCCTCGGGCGGAAGCCGTGTCCGTGTCTTTTCGACCGTCGAGTACGCAGGCTGATGTAACAGTTGTTTTCATTGTTGCCGCTCCATTTTTTGAATATTTATTAATTTGGCACCATCTTATTTCAAAAATTACTATCAAAAACCCTATGCAGGAAATCAAAAAAGTTCCGTATTATGTAATAAAAACATCATCGATTCCATTCTCAATGCCAAAGTGGAAGGAATATGCTGGCACCAACGGATGTGTTCCCTTGAATACACCGTACGGGATTTGCATGGACAAGCTTGCTCCGGGCGAAGCCAAACCCTTCAAGCCTCCTGAGCCCGAACCAGCAAAGCCTGGGACGATGAAAGCGCCAGCGCCGGCAAAGCCACCTCCACCCAAGCAAGCGTCATCTAGCAAGTCGTCCGAACCAGCCGACGCGGAAGATTGCGAGAGTCCACCTCCCTTCGATCTGCTGGATGTTCCGGAGGCTATGGACCGAATGAAATGGCCTGTTGCGGCCAAGCTCGCCAGACGATGGTTCGGGGGCCCCAAGCATGTTTGGGACAACAGCTTCAAAACGGACCAGCCGTTTGACAATACCACTGTCACCCTTGATTGGGCCCTCAAGTTCGGGAAGGTCAAAGAGCGATACGAGGAGCTTATCTCGAAAAATATTTACAACGAAAATGCCATGGCAAGGTTGAGAGAACTGCTACGGCATGTGGTGAAAGAAAAGTTCGCATCTTCGGTAGCCTTCGATTTTAAGACGGTCGGCGACAAAGGCAATCCCGTCGAGTTTTGCAGGAAGTGGCAATTTCAACTCGTCAATGTTTCGAGCTTTGATACGACGGGAGGTCTCCCGTATGCGCCGACAGATTTGACTGCCGCTCTGGCTAACTTCAACATCTATGCCGCCATCGGGCGCGTGGAGTTTTCTGGAGACAGATATTACAAATACGACAATCATAACCAGACCAAATCCTATTGCACCGACTTGATCGCGTCCATAACACACGTTTACGCCTACATAAAAGACAGTTACTCCTTCAATGACGGGAAGTCCCCATCGAGCAGCCAATATTTGGGGCACTGGAATAAAAATGGCATGATCATCACGAACGGAGGACGAATCAGGGAGCTTCTATATCGAACCGGCGTCAGCTCGAACCTTGGAGACTCTCTCGAAATTGATTCGAGAATTAAATGGAAATATCTGATCGGTGATTTTCTGGATAAACCCATAGATACCCGGAAAGGCCTAGCCAAGAAATTCAGAGCCTGTGATGTACACTATCCTGTTTTCAACAAAACCTACAACGATTGGAGAATCAAGCATAATCGCGGAGAGGATTTCGTGATATATTCTCAATTTCGATATCTCAAGTTGACAAACCCCATTAAATTGAGCTTGGGCGAAATATGCAGGCCACCAGAAAAAATCTAATCGCGCTCGCGCTCATTTTGGCGCTGGCGATCCCGTCTATAGCGTTTCGGAAATCATATGGGGGTTGCGAAAACTATACCCAGGCGCTTAACGGGGGAACGAAAGAGTTCGAGGGCGAGAAATACAAAATCGAGCTGTGTGGCGCACGTCGCTCCTTTGGCGACGGCGACGAAATTCGGCTCCGGGTGATAGGCCCGGCCGGGGACGTGCTGGCGGAGCGGTATTTTGCGGTGCGCACGATCAACGATGCAGCCCCTCGGGAACTGGAGTACGGCGACGACACTATTTTCTACTACGACCAATCGAAGTCGTCTCCATTACGGTTCATCGCCATGCCGCCATCCAGGATGGACGGGTGGACGGCGCGAATACCGTTGCTGCAACGGCTTATCGCATCATTTTTATAATTTCGAGAGCAAGCAATCAGACGCCCTGCGTCACACCGTCCGCCTGACCAGCATCGTCCGGATCTCCGAAATCGCCTTCGTCGGATTCAGCCCCTTCGGGCACACGTCCGTGCAGTTCATGATCGTCCGGCAGCGGAACAGCCGGTACGGATCCTCCAGATCGTCGAGCCGTTCGGCCGTCGCCAGATCGCGCGAATCGGCGATGAAGCGGTACGCCTGCAGCAGCCCGGCCGGCCCGACGAACTTGTCCGGATTCCACCAGTAGCTCGGGCACGACGTCGAACAGCACGCGCACAGAATGCATTCGTACAGCCCATCGAGCTGGTCGCGCTCTTCCGGCGATTGCAGCCGCTCGCGCGCGGGCGGCGTCGTGTCGTTGATCAGGTAGGGCCGGATCGAGTGGTACTGGTTGAAGAAGTCGGTCATGTCGACGATCAGGTCGCGCACCACCGGCAGCCCGGGCAACGGCCGCAGCACGATCTCGCGCGGCAGCGTCTGCATGTTGGTCAGGCACGCGAGGCCGTTCTTGCCGTTGATGTTCATCGCGTCCGACCCGCAGATCCCGTCGCGGCAGGAACGCCGATACGACAGCGTCTCGTCGTCGCGCTTCACGCGCCCGAGCACGTCGAGCAGCATGCGGTCGTCCGGGTTCACGTCGATCTCGTAGCGCTGCATGTAAGGCGCCGTGTCGCGGTCGGGGTCGTAGCGGTAGATATGCAGGGTGCGCGGATCGCTCATCGGTTCCTCCCGGCGCGAGCCGGCATGGGTGGGTTCAAGGGATGCTGCGGGACGACTGTCGCGGCCAACGGCGCCGCAAGCGCCACGCCGGTCAGTCGTCGTCCACGCGCTTGTCGATCAGATAGCGGCCGCGCTCGAGCCCCGCACGCAGCGCCTCGACCTCGGTCAGCCATTCGGGGCCGGCGGCCTCCGGTACCATCAGCTCGATGCGCGCGCCGTTGACGTACACCTGTACCTCGTCGCGCCATGCGCCGCGCTCGTTGGGTCGCGCCCATACCAGGATTTCGTGGCCGCGATACGGGTCCCGAACCTGTGCGTCCTGTTGATGTGCCACGGTGGCCTCCTGTCTTATCTGCGATGGCGATGAAAAAAATGCGCACCGCATGATCGCCGTGCGCGCCGCCGGCCTCGCGCGCACGCGCCGTGCCCGGCCGGCACGCTGCTTGCGTCCCTTTTCCGCATCGAACCGTTACCGGCCCGCATCGCGAAGCGCCGGAAGGGATGCACATCATGATCGGCCACCTCGAATTGCTTGGACGCCTGCTGCTGGCCGCGCTGCTCGGCAGCGTGATCGGGCTCGAACGCGAACGCCTGAACTGGGCCGCGGGGCTACGCACGCACATGCTGGTGTGCGTGGGCTCCGCGCTCGTGATGCTGGTGTCGACGTTCGGCTTCGAGGACGTGCGCGGGCAAAACGGCGTCGTGCTCGATCCGTCGCGGGTCGCCGCGCAGGTCGTGTCCGGCATCGGCTTTCTCGGCGCGGGCTCGATCCTGCTGCGCGGCGAAGTGGTGCGCGGGCTGACGACGGCCGCGAGCCTGTGGGCGGTGGCCGGCGTCGGGCTCGCCGCGGGCGGCGGCATGGTGGTTGCATCGGTCGGCGCGACGGCGATCGTGCTCGCGATCCTCGCGGGCGTGAAGCCGCTTGAGCGCCGCTTCATCGCGCAGCGCCAGCAGCGCACGCTGCTGCTCGTGGCCGAACGCGGCGGCCTGACGCTCGGCACGCTGCACGAGGCGCTCGGCCCCGGCCGCGTTCGCGTGAAACGGTTCATCGTCCAGCAGTCGGACGACGATCCGGACACCGACGACATCTCCGTCTCGTTCTCGCGCACGAGCGGGCCGGAATTTGCGGCGATCTGCGAAACGCTGCAAAACATCGCGTGCGTCCGGACCTGTCAACCCGACACCTCGTCAAGGAGTTTCGTGTGACTCAGACCGACCTGCTCTCCTATCTCGTGACGAGCCAGCTCGCCGCCCGCATGCGCAGCGGCGCGTGGCTCACGACCAGCCAGCTGGTCGGCGCGTTGCGCGCGTGGCTCGCGTGCCGACACGCCGAATGCGAGTGGCTCGACCGGATCAGGATCGCGCACGCGTCGGCGACGATCGCGCAGGAGATCTACGACATCGCGATCACGCACGGCGATCCGCACAGCGGCGAGCGCGTGCGGCTCGACGCGGATTCGCCGGAATTGCAGGCGCTGCGCGCACGCTGCGACGCGCTGTTGCAGCGGATCGACGGCGGCCGGGACGTCGGCGCACGATGATCGTGCCGGACCGCGTGCCGCGCGCCGACGATCGGCGCGTCGATACCGCGCCGGCGGACGGCCCTTCGCGGCACGGCCTGCTCGAACAGGGGCGCAACTGCGACACGATCCGCCATGCCGACCGATTCGCGATGCTGGTCGACGGCGACGCGTATTTCTCGACGCTGCGCGCCGCGCTGCTGCGTGCGCGCCATACGGTGTTCATCGTCGGCTGGGACGTGGACAGCCGGATGCGGCTCGCGCCGGGCGGCGCCGACGACACGCTGCCCGACACGCTCGCGGCCTTCCTGCACGCGCTCGCGTCCGCCCGCCACAACCTGCGCATCTACGTGCTCGCGTGGGATTTCGCGATGATCTATGCGCTGGAGCGCGACTGGCCGCCCGTGTATCGGGCCGGCTGGCAGGCACATCGGGGCATCCGGTTCCGGCTCGACGACGCGCACCCGCGCGGCGCGTCGCATCACCAGAAGCTCGTCGTGATCGACGACCGGCTCGCGTTCGTCGGCGGCCTCGACCTGACGCGCGCCCGCTGGGACACGCCCGCGCATGCGGCCGACGACCCGCGCCGCCGCGACGAGCACGGCATGCCGTACGGCCCGTTCCACGACGTGCACGCGATGTTCGACGGCGACGCGGCCGCCGCGATCGGCGAACAGGCGCGAGCCCGCTGGCTGCAGGCGTGCGGGCGCCCGATCGCGATCCGCGCGCAGCGGCATCTCGACCGGCCGGACGACCCCGATCCGTGGCCGCCCGACGCGCGCGTCGACGTGCGCGACGTGCGGCTCGGCATCGCGTACACCGCACCGCGCCACGGCGGCCGCGAACCGATCACGCAGGTGCGTGCGCTCGTCGAGGACACGATCCGCGCCGCGGAGCGGCACCTGTATGTCGAAAACCAGTACTTCACCGCGGCGGTGGTGCGCGAAGCGTTGTCGGAACGCCTCGCCGACGCGCACGGGCCGGACGTGACGGTCGTCGCGCCGCGCGTGCAGAGCGGCTGGCTGCAGGAAGCGACGATGGGCGTGCTGCGCGCGCGGCTGCACGCGACGCTCGCGTCGGCCGACCGCTTCGATCGCTACCGGCTGTTGTATCCGCACGTCGACGGGCTCGGCGACGGGTGCGTGAACGTGCACAGCAAGGTCGCGATCGTCGACGACGAATGCATCGTGATCGGCAGCGCGAACCTGAACAACCGCTCGATGCTGCTCGACACCGAATGCTGCATCGCGCTGGTCGCGGGCGGCGATGCCCGCGTCCGCGCGACGATCGCCGGCATGCGCGAGCGGCTGCTGGCCGAGCACCTCGGCACGACGCCCGCGGCGGTGGCCGACGCATTCGCGTGCGGAGAACGGCCGAACGTCGTACTCGACCGGCTGCGCGCGAAGCCGGGCCGCACGCTGCGCACGCTCGACCCGGCCGTGTCGCCGCAATTCGAGGCGCTCGTGCCGGTCAGCGCGCGGCTCGACCCCGAGCAGCCGATCGAGCCCGACCGATTCGTCCGCGAATTCGTGCCGCACGAGCAGCATCGCTCGCTCACCGCGCGCTTTTTCGTGCTGGGCGCGGTGGTGCTCGCGATCGCCGCGCTGGCGCTTGCGTGGCGCTTCACGCCGCTGGGCGCGCACCTGAACGTCGCGTCGCTGTCGCGCGCGGTGGCCGGCATCGCGCGGCTGCCGGCCGCGCCGGTGCTGCTGCTCGCGGCCTACGTGATCGCCGCGACCTTCGCGGTGCCGATCACGCTGCTGATTGCCGCGACGGGGCTCGTGTTCGGCGCGTGGCCGGGCTTCGCGTATGCGGGCGTCGGCTCGATGGCCGCAGCCGCCGCGACCTACGCGCTCGGCCGCTGGCTCGGGCGCGACGCGGTGCGCCGGCTGGCCGGCCCGCGCGCGAACCGGCTGAGCGAGCACATCGGCCGGCGCGGCGTGGTCGCGATGGCCGTGCTGCGGCTGCTGCCGATCGCGCCGTTCACCGTCGTGAACCTCGTCGCCGGCGCGTCGCACATCGGGCTGCGCGACTACCTGATCGGCACCGCGCTCGGGATGCTGCCCGGCATCGTGCTGACGGTCACGTTCGCGCACCAGTTGACCGCCGCGCTCAGCCACCCGGGGCCCGGCGCGTTCGCGTGGCTCGCGGCGATCGGCCTCGCGCTGGTCGGCGTGTCGATCCTGCTCGTGAGGGTGCTGCGACGATGGCGCTGAGCAAAGGTCCGGCCCCGCCGCCGCACGTCGTCACCGCCGACGCGGCGCCCGCCGCCGCGCCGGGCGGGCGCGACCTGCGGATCGCGACCTACAACATTCACGGCGGCTACGGCGCCTGGCCGGCGCGCGCGGTCGACCGGATCGCGGCGGTGATCGACGAACTCGATGCGGACGTGATCGCGCTGCAGGAAGTGCCGCTCGGCGGCACGCGTGCGCCCGACGTGCTCGCGCACCTGCGCGACGCGACCGGCATGCATGCGGTGGCCGGCGCGACGATCGATACGCCGGAGCGCCGCTACGGCAACGCGGTGCTGTCACGCTGCCCGATCCGCGCGGCGCGCACGCTCGACCTGTCGTTCCATCCGCGCGAGCCGCGCGGCGCGCTCGACGCCGACATCGATTGCAGCGCGGGCCCGATCCGCGTGGTCGCGACGCATCTCGGGCTGTCGGCCAGCGAACGGAGCGCGCAGGTGCAGCGGCTGCTCGCGGCGTTCGATACGGGCGCGATGCCGGTGATCCTGCTCGGCGACATCAACGAATGGTTCGTGCGCGGCCGCGCGCTGCAGGCGCTCGTCACGCGGTTCCGGCGCGCGCCGGCGCCGCGCACGTTCCCGACCGTGTGCCCGGTGTTCTCGCTGGACCGGATCTGGATTCATCCGGGCGAGCTACTGGTCGACGTGGCGGTGCATCGCAGCGCGCGGGCGCGGCACGCGTCCGACCACTATCCGCTGGTGGCCCGGATGCGCGCGACGCCGGCGACGGGCACGGTGCTTGCGCGGTAAGCCGTTTTTCGATCCGACGGAGGCAGCTCATGCGAACCGACGCACTCGACGGAAAGGATCTCGACTACTGGTGTGCACGCGCGTTGTGCGCCGACGACGAAGACACGCTGCGCTTCACGGCCGTCGCGCCGACCGTCGTCGTGACGGCCGCGTGCGACGCGTTCCGGCACCTCGACGCGCCGTTTGCGCCTTCGGCATCGTGGGCCGATGCGGGCACGGTGCTTGAACGCGTGGAGGACCTGCGAATCGCCCGCCACGGCGACGACGTCGAATGCGACGCAACCTTCGTCGACGGGCCGTCGACGTGCGGCGCCCACGGCCGCGATGCGCGCGTGGCACTGCTGCGCGCGTTCGTGCGCGCGCGCTTCGGCGACGAGGTGGACGAGCCGCCGCCGTTTCCGCACCGGATCGAACATGGGGCGGTGGTGCGGTATGACCCGGGTGTGCCGATTCCGACGTCAGATGACGATCCGGCGACGGGAGACAGTTCGGATATCCGCTCGGTACCACGCATGTAGATCATGCGCGAGTCCGGCGGTCATGTAAAAACGACAGGCCCTTTCCGGCCGGCTTTCCGCACACGCCGTGCCCGCAGGGAATCGCGCAGCAGGCACGCAGGTTGCGACGCACCGACGGTTACCGCTCGCCGCCGCCCGCCCCACGCCATGGACTCCACACCGCCGTTCGCTCCACACCTCTACTTCTGCGACGCCCGCCTCGTCGGGCCGCTCGACGCATGGCCGCAGACCTTCGCGCATATCGCCGGGATGGGCTTCGATCACGTGCTGGTCGGTGCGTTCTGGGCCGCGAGCGTCGCCGGCTTTCCGCGCCACGTGGCCGATTTCCGGCGGCCGGCCCAGTCGTTCGCGACACGCGCGAGCGCGCTCGAAACCTTCTCGCGCCTCGCGCAACTGGCGAAGGGCCACGGGCTGCGCCTGCTGCTCGAAGTCGTGCCCGATCGCATCGCGCGCGAGAACCCGCTGCGCGCCGAGCATCCTGACTGGTACGTCGAGCGCACGCACGACGACGCGTTGATCGACCCGCGCGGCACCGCGCACGCGCTGGACATCGCGCATGCGAACGCCGGCGACGAAGCGGTGCGCGACGCGCTGTCGGCATGGTGGTGCGCGCATCTCGCGACGTTCGCCGACGCGGGCGCGGCCGGCTTCCTGATCGACGCGCCGCATCATCTGCCGGCCGACTGGTGGCCGGGCTGGCGCGCGGCGCTGCGCCGTGCGCGCCCGGACGTCGCGGTGCTCGCGGGTGTACCCGGCCATGCGCGCGACGCGCTCGTGCAGCTCGAAGCCGCCGGGTTCGACGCGGTGTTTTCATCGGTGCGCTGGTGGGATCTGCGCGCGCCGTGGTTCGCGGACGAACACCGGCTGCTGCGGCGCATCGGCGCGCCGATCGCATTTCCCGATGCGCCCGATGGCCCGCGTCTCGCCGACGACTGGCCCGACGCGCCGGACGATACCGTCGCCCGCGCGTATCGGCGCGCGCTGTGGACGGCGGCGGCCGTCGGCACCGGCTGGCTCGTGCCGATGGGTTTCGAACGCGGCGTGACAGTGCCGCTGATGGCGCGCGACGCGGATGCCGTGCGCTACCGCGCCGCATTCGAGCACGCGCGTTTCGACCTGTCGGGCGCGCTCGCCGATGCGAACGCGTGGCGCCGCGCGACACCCGTCGCGGCGGCGCGCGGCGAGATCGTGCAACTGAGCGCGCCGGGCGCGGGCGCGACCGCGCTGCTGCGCGGCACCGGCCCGTCGCTCGAACACGACGACGCGGCGTTGCTGATCGCCTTGAATCCCGATCTCGACGCGCCCGCCACGATCGACCCCGCGACGATCCTGCCCGGCGTACCGGGCGGCTTCACGCGCGTCGCCACGCAGGACGGCGCGCACACGCAACCGCCGGCCGCGCTCGAGCCGTTCACGCTCGCGCCCGGCGCGTACGCGCTGCTGCATGCGTGGCGGGCGCCACCCGTCACGGCGCGCGCCGACGCCGCCCGCGAGCGCACCGCGCTGTCGGCGGCGCTCGCGGCCGACCGGATCGCGATCGAGCGCGTCGAACCGTCGGTCGACGACGGCCGCTTCGCGATCAAGCGCGTGATCGGCGAGCCGCTCGTCGTGAGCGCATCGATCTTCACGGACGGGCACGCGCATCTGGCGGCCGTGCTGCAGTGGCGCGCCGCCGATGGCGACGAATGGCGCGAAGTGCCGTTCGAAGCCGAGCCGAACGACCGCTGGCGCGCCTGCGTCACGCTCGACCGGCTCGGCCGCCATGAATTCCGCGTGGTCGCGTGGCGCGACGACTGGGCGTCGCTCGTCACCGACATCGCGAAGAAGCGCGCGGCCGGCCAGGACGTGACGCTGGAGGTGCGCGAAGCGCAACTGCTGCTCGCGACCGCGCTGAAGCGCGCCGAGCCGGCCGATCCACGCGCGCTCGCGCAGATGAAACGGCTCATCGAGGCGCTCAAGGACGCGTCGCCCGACGACCGCCTCGCACTGATCGGCGGGCCCGCGCTCGCCGACGCGTTCGCGGCGCTGCGCTACCGCCCGTTCGTCACGCACGACGCGACGGTCTACCCGGTCGACGTCGAACGCCGCAAGGCGCGTTTCTCGAGCTGGTACGAGATGTTTCCGCGCTCGGCCAGCGACGATCCGCACCGGCACGGCACGTTCGACGACGTGATCGCGCATTTGCCGCGCATCCGCGACATGGGTTTCGACGTACTGTATTTCCCGCCGATCCACCCGATCGGCACGTCCGCGCGCAAGGGTCGCAACAACAGCCTGAGCGCCGGCCCCGACGACGTCGGCAGCCCGTACGCGATCGGCTCGCCCGACGGCGGCCACACGGCCGTGCATCCGCAGCTCGGCACGCTCGACTCGTTCCGCGCGCTGGTCGACGCCGCGCGCGGGCACGGGCTCGAGATCGCGCTCGATTTCGCGATCCAGTGCTCGCCCGACCATCCGTGGCTCTCGGCGCATCCGGGCTGGTTCGCGTGGCGGCCCGACGGCTCGCTGCGCTTCGCGGAAAATCCGCCGAAGCGCTATCAGGACATCGTGAACCCCGATTTCTACGCGCCGGACGCGCTGCCCGACCTGTGGCTCGCGCTACGCGACGCGGTGCTGTTCTGGGTCGATGCGGGCGTGCGGATTTTCCGCGTCGACAACCCGCACACGAAGCCGCTGCCGTTCTGGGCGTGGATGATCGACGAGGTGCGCGGCCGGCATCCGGACGTCGTGTTCCTGTCCGAGGCGTTCACCCGGCCGGGGATGATGTACCGGCTCGCGAAGGTCGGCTTCTCGCAGTCGTACACGTACTTCACGTGGCGCGAGTCGAAGCGCGACTTCATCGACTACCTGACCGAGCTGACGGCCGGGCCCGCGCGCGAATTCTTCCGGCCGAACTTCTTCGTCAACACGCCCGACATCAACCCGCGCCACCTGCAGAACGCGCCGCGCTCGCAGTTCGTGATCCGCGCGGCACTCGCGGCGACGCTGGCCGGCTCGTGGGGCCTGTACTCGGGCTTCGAGCTCGGCGAATCGGCGCCGCTGCCGGACAGCGAGGAATACGCGGATGCGGAGAAATACGAGCTGCGCGCGCGCGACTGGAGCAAGGCCGCGCACATCGGCACGGAAATCGCGCGGCTGAACCGCGCGCGGCGCGATCACCCGGCGCTGCAGACGCATCTCGGTCTCACGTTCGTCGACGCGGACAACGACTCCGTGCTCGTGTTCATGAAGGCGACGCCCGCGTTCGACAGCGTGGTGATCGTCGCGATCAGTCTCGACCCGTGGCATCCGCAGGCCGCGAACTTCACGCTCGACGCGGCGCTGTGGCGCGGCCTCGGGCTCGCCGACGGCGAACCGCTCGATGCGCTCGAACAGGACGCCGCGCACGCGCAAACCTGGCGCGGCCATCGCCAGTACGTGTCGCTCGATCCGCACGTGCGGCCGTACGCAATCTGGCGGCTCGCGCCGTCTCCGGGCGCCACGCGGGCGGCGGCGCCCGAACCGGATCCCGCCCGCCGCCCTTCGGGAGCGCATGCATGATGAAACGCGAAGATTCCCTCGACGACGTGCGCCGCGCGCAATTCCCGTCGCTCGCGCCGGCCGGCACGCCGCGCCGGCGCCGTGCGCGCCGCCGCGAACCCGCGCTCTGTGCGGACGATCCGCTGTGGTACAAGGATGCGATCATCTACCAGGTGCACGTGAAGTCGTTCTTCGACTCGAACAACGACGGCATCGGCGATTTCCCCGGCCTGATCGCGAAGCTCGACTACATCGCCGAACTCGGCGTCGACACGATCTGGCTGCTGCCCTTCTATCCGTCGCCGCGCCGCGACGACGGCTACGACATCGCCGACTACCGCGACGTGCATCCCGACTACGGCACGCTGGCCGACGTACGGCGCTTCATCCGCGAAGCGCATGCGCGCGGCATCCGCGTGATCGCCGAACTGGTGATCAACCACACGTCGGACCAGCACCCGTGGTTCCAGCGCGCCCGCCGCGCGAAGCCGGGCTCCACGCATCGCGACTACTACGTGTGGTCCGACACCGACACGAAATACACGGGCACGCGGATCATCTTCCTGGATACCGAAACGTCGAACTGGACGCACGACCCGGTGGCCGGCCAGTACTACTGGCACCGCTTCTATTCGCACCAGCCGGACCTGAACTTCGACAACCCGGCCGTCGTGCGCGAAGTGATCCAGGTGATGCGCTTCTGGCTCGATCTCGGCATCGACGGGCTGCGGCTCGACGCGGTGCCGTACCTGGTCGAACGCGAAGGCACGAACAACGAGAACCTGCCGGAGACGCACGCGATCCTGAAGCGGATCCGCGCGACGATCGACGCCGAGTATCCGAACCGGATGCTGCTCGCGGAAGCGAACCAGTGGCCGGAAGACGTGCAGGAGTACTTCGGCAACGAGGACGAATGCCACATGGCGTTCCACTTTCCGTTGATGCCGCGCATCTACATGTCGATCGCGAGCGAGGACCGCTTTCCGATCCTCGACATCATGCGGCAAACGCCGGCGCTCGCGCCGAGCAACCAGTGGGCGGTATTCCTGCGCAACCACGACGAGCTGACGCTCGAGATGGTCACCGATTCGGAGCGCGACCTGCTGTGGCAGACCTATGCGAGCGACCGCCGCGCGCGGCTGAACCTCGGCATCCGGCGCCGGCTCGCGCCGCTGATGGAGCGCGACCGGCGCCGCATCGAGCTGATCAATTCGCTGCTGCTGTCGATGCCCGGCACGCCGGTGATCTACTACGGCGACGAGCTCGGGATGGGCGACAACATCCACCTCGGCGATCGCGACGGCGTGCGCACGCCGATGCAGTGGTCGTCGGACCGCAACGGCGGCTTCTCGCGCGCCGATCCCGAACTCCTGGTGCTGCCGCCGGTGATGGGCTCGCTGTACGGCTATGACGCGATCAACGTCGAGGCGCAGACGCGCGACCCGCATTCGCTGCTGAACTGGACGCGGCGCATCCTCGCGACGCGCCGCGCGTCGCAGGCGTTCGGGCGCGGCACGATCCGCTTCCTGCGCCCGGAGAACCGCAAGGTGCTCGCGTACCTGCGCGAGCTGGACGGCCACGAGCCGGTGCTGTGCGTCGCGAACCTGTCGCGCGCGTCGCAGGCGGTCGAGCTCGACCTGTCCGAATTCGCGGGGCGCGTGCCGATCGAGATGACGTCCGATTCGCCGTTTCCGCCGATCGGCCAGCTCCCGTATCTCCTCACCTTCCCGCCCTACGGGTTCCTGTGGTTCGTGCTCGCCGAGCACGGCCGCGAGCCGTCGTGGCGGCAACCGCACGCGGAGCCGCTGCCCGAATACGTGACGCTCGTGATGCGGCGCGGCGATACGCGGCCGGACGTATCGCAACTGCATGCGCTCGCGCACGATGCGCTCGCATCGTGGCTCGCGCGGCGGCGCTGGTTCGCGTCGAAGGATCGCAAGATCGGCGACGCGTGGCTGAACGTCGTCACGCCGATTCCGGACGAGCCGTTCCAGTACGCGGAGGCGTGGGTGTCGGCGAGCGACGGCGGCGTCGAACGCTACGTGGTGCCGCTCGCGACCGCGTGGGGCGGCGAGACGTCCCATCCGCTGTTCGCGCAACTGGCGCTCGCGCGCGTGCGGCGCGGCCATACGGTCGGCTACCTGACCGACGCGTTCGCGCTGCCGGCGTTCGCGCGCGGGATGCTGCGCAAGCTGCGCGACGGCGCGACGGTGCCGATGTCCGACGGCGGCCAACTCACCTTTCTGCCGGAGGACGCGCTCGCCGGGCTGGACCCGGGCGACGACGCGGAAGTGCGCTGGCTCGCGGCCGAGCAGAGCAACAGCTCGCTCGTGATCGGCGACGCGATCGTGCTGAAGCTGGTGCGCAAGGTCGCGCACGGCATTCATCCGGAAGCCGAAATGAGCCGGCACCTGACGCGCATCGGCTATGCGAACACCGCGACGCTCGCCGGCGAAGTCGTGCACGTCGATCCGGACGGCACGCCGCACACGGTCGCGATCCTGCAACGCTATGTCGACAACCAGGGCGACGCGTGGACGCGTTCGTTCGATTTCCTGCGGCGCGCGATCGACGAACTCGCGCTACCGGCCGCGGACGAAGGCGAGGCCGCCGAAACGGGCGAGGAGCCCGATGCGCTGCTCGGCTACGCGGCGTTCGCGGGCATCATCGGCACGCGGCTCGGCCAGTTGCACGTCGCGCTCGCGCAGCCGTCCGACGATCCCGCGTTCGCGCCGGAACGCGCGACGCCCGAACACGTCGACGGCTGGTGCGTGGACGCGATCGCGTCGTTCGAGCGCGCGCTCGACGTGCTGCGCACGCGGCTCGATGCGCTCGATCCGGCCACCCGCGCGTCGGCCGACGCGCTGCTCGCGTCGCGCGACGCGGCCGTCGAGGCGCTCGGCGAACTCGTGCCGCGCACGCTCGATGCGCAATGCACGCGGATTCACGGCGATTTCCATCTGGGCCAGGTGCTCGACGTGCAGGGCGACGCGCTGCTGATCGACTTCGAAGGCGAACCGGCGCGCGCGCTCGAGCGGCGTCGCGCGAAATCGCATCCGCTGCGCGACGTGGCCGGCCTGCTGCGCTCGCTGTCGTACGTGAGCGCGACCGCGCAATTCGCGATCGAAAAAGCGCCGCCGCAAGCGGCCGGCCGCAAGCGCGCGCTGTTCGACCGCTTCGGGCAGGCGGCCGCCGACCGCTTCGTCGAATGCTATCGCGCGGCGGCCGACCTCGCGCCCGCGCGTTTCGTCGATCCGCACTACGCGGATCGCCTGCTCGCGCTGTTCCTGATCGACAAGGCGTCGTACGAGCTGTGCTACGAAGCCGCGAACCGGCCCGACTGGCTGAGCGTGCCGGTCGGCGGGCTCGCGGCGCTGGTCGACCGGCTGCTCGGCGACGGCGTGCTGCCCGACGACGGAGGAAACCCATGACCGACACGCTGTTCGAACGCGCCGATATCGATGCGCTGCTCGCCGGCCGCCATCCCGACCCGTTCGCTTGCCTCGGCCCGCACGAACAGGCCGACCAGGTCGTCGTGCGGGCGCTGCTGCCCGGTGCCGAGCGCGTGCGCGCGCTGTCGCCGGACGGCGCCGAACTCGGCGCGCTCGCGTGCGTCGACCGCGCCGGCTGCTTCGCGGGGACAATCGCGCGCAACGGCGGCACGCCGCACTATTTGCTCGCGATCGACTGGCCGAACGCACATCAGGTGACCGACGACGCGTATGCGTTCGGCACGCTGCTCGACGAAGCGGCGCTTGCGCGCTTCTCGGCCGGCGACCCCGAAGCCGTGCTCGACTGCCTCGGCGCGACGCCGGTGCGCATCGACGATACCGACGGCGTGCGTTTCGCGGTCTGGGCGCCGAACGCGCAGCGCGTATCGGTGGTCGGCGATTTCAACGGATGGGACGGGCGCCGCCATCCGATGCGGCTGCGGCGGCCGTCGGGCGTGTGGGAACTGTTCGTGCCGGGCATCGGCCCGGGCGAACGCTACAAGTACGAGCTGCGCGCGGCCGACGGGCGCGTGCTGCCGCACAAGGCCGATCCGTGCGCGCGGGCGACCGAGGCGCCGCCGCGCACGGCGTCGGTGGTCGCCGACGTCGCGGCGCTCCACGCGTTCGCATGGCACGACGACGGCTGGATGCATGCGCGGCCGCGCCACGACGACCGCTACCGCGTGCCGTGGTCGATCTACGAGGTCCATCCGGAATCGTGGCAGCGCATCCCCGAACAGATGGACCGCAGCGCGACGTGGGACGAGCTCGCCGAGCGGCTGATTCCGTACGTGAAGGGAATGGGCTTCACGCACGTCGAATTCATGCCGATCGCCGAATACCCGTTCGGCGGCTCGTGGGGCTACCAGCCGCTCGCGCAGTTCGCGCCGTCCGCGCGCTTCGGGCCGGTCGACGGTTTCGCGCGCTTCGTCGATCGCGCGCATGCGGCCGGCATCGGCGTGCTCGTCGACTGGGTGCCCGCGCATTTTCCGAACGATGCGCACGGGCTCGCGCAATTCGACGGCAGCGCGCTGTACGAGCATGCCGATCCGCGCGAGGGCATGCATCCCGACTGGAACACCTGCGTGTTCAACGTCGGGCGCACCGAGGTCAGCGCATTCCTGGTGGCGTCGGCGCTCGCGTGGGCGCGCCGCTATCACGTCGACGGCATCCGCGTCGACGCGGTCGCGTCGATGCTGTACCGCGACTATTCGCGCAAGGAAGGCGAATGGGTGCCGAACGTATACGGCGGCCGCGAGAACCTCGAATCGGTCGCGTTCCTGCGCCGGCTGAACGACACGCTGCACGGTGATGCCGCGCCGGCCGGCGTCGTCACCGTCGCGGAGGAATCGACCGCGTGGCCGGGCGTCACCGCGCCGACCGCCGACGGCGGGCTCGGCTTCGACTTCAAGTGGAACATGGGCTGGATGCACGACACGCTCGCGTACCTGCACGAAGACCCGATCCACCGCCGCTATCACCACGACCGGATGACGTTCGGGCTCGTGTACGCGTTCTCGGAACGCTTCGTGCTGCCGCTGTCGCACGACGAGGTCGTGCACGGCAAGGGCTCGCTCGTCGCGAAGATGCCCGGCGACGCGTGGCAGCGGCTCGCGACGCTGCGCGCGTATTTCGGGTTCATGTGGGCGCATCCCGGCAAGAAGCTGCTGTTCATGGGCAGCGAATTCGCGCAATGGGCGGAGTTCGCGCACGATGCGACGCCGCACTGGGACTTGCTCGACGCGCCCGCGCATCGCGGCGTGCAGCGGCTCGTGCGCGACCTGAACCGCACGTATGCGGCCGAACCGGCGCTGCATGCGCTCGACTGCCACGCGGCCGGCTTCTCCTGGCTGATCGGCGACGACCGCGACAACAGCGTGTTCGCATTCGCGCGCCGCGACGACGCGGGGCATCTGGTCGTCGCGGTCTGCAACTTCACGCCCGTGCCTCGCGCCGGGTATCGGCTCGGGCTGCCCGCGCCGGGTCATTGGCGAGAACTGATGAACACCGATGCCGCGTCGTACGGCGGCACCAACGCCGGCAACGACGGCGCCGTGTGGGCCGAAGCCGTGCCCGCGCACGGCGAGGCGTGGTCGGCGACCTTGCGCCTGCCGCCGCTCGCGACGCTGTGGTTGACACCTGCCTGACTGCTCCCGCCCTCGACACGGAGATACGCCCCATGCCGACCGCCCTGCCCGACCGTCTCGAACCCGGCCGCAGCTATCCGCTCGGCGCGACCTGGGACGGCCTCGGGACCAACTTCGCGGTGTTTTCCGCGCACGCGCACCGGATTCAGCTGTGCGTGTTCGATCCGACCGGCCGCAAGGAACTCGCGCGCCTCGACCTGCCCGAATGCACCGACGAGGTGTGGCACGGCTACCTGCCGAACGCGCATCCGGGCACCGTGTACGGGTTCCGCGCGGACGGCCCGTACCAGCCGCAGCACGGCCATCGCTTCAATCCGACCAAGCTGCTGCTCGACCCGTACGCACGCAAGCTGGTCGGCCAGTTCCGCTGGTCGGACGCACTGTTCGGCTATCGCGTGCATTCGAACCGGTCCGACCTGTCGATGGACCGCCGCGATTCGGCGCCGGCAATGCCGAAAGCCGTGGTCGTCGACGAGGCGTTCGACTGGAGCAACGACCGCCGCCCGAACGTGCCGTGGCGCAGCACCGTGATCTACGAGACCCACGTGCGCGGCGCGTCGATGCGCCGCGCCGGGTTGCGCCCGCCGGAGCGCGGCACGTTCGCGTCGCTCGCGCATCCGGCGTTCGTCGATCACCTGCTGTCGATCGGCGTGACGACGGTCGAGCTGCTGCCGATCCACGCGTTCCTGCAGCAGCGCGAACTCGTGAAGCGCGGGCTGCGCAACTACTGGGGCTACGACACGGCCGCGTTCTTCGCGCCGGAGCCGTCGTATCTGACGACGCGGCGGCTCGACGAAATGCGCATCGCGGTGCGCCAGCTCCATGCGGCCGGCATCGAGGTCGTGCTCGACGTCGTCTACAACCACACGTGCGAAGGCAACCAGCTCGGGCCCACGCTGTCGTGGCGCGGCCTCGACAACGCGAGCTATTACCGGCTGCGGCCCGACGATCCGCGTTACCACGTCGACGAAACCGGCTGCGGCAACACGCTGAACATGTCGCATCCGCGCGTCGTGCAGATGGTGATGGATTCGCTGCGCTACTGGGCGAGCGCGTTCAACATCGACGGCTTCCGCTTCGATCTCGGCGTGACGCTCGGCCGCGAGGATCACGGCTTCGAGCCCGGCGCGGGGTTCTTCGACGCGTTGCGGCAGGACCCGGTGCTCGCGCAGCGCAAGCTGATCACCGAGCCGTGGGATCTCGGCCCCGGCGGCTATCAGCTCGGCCGCCATCCGCCCGGCTTCGCCGAATGGAACGACCGGTTTCGCGACACCGTGCGGCGCTTCTGGCGCGGCGACGCGGGGCAGCGCCCGGAACTGGCCGCGCGCCTGTCGGGCTCGGCCGACCTGTTCAATCACGGGCGGCGCCGCACGTGGGCATCGGTCAATTTCGTCACCGCGCACGACGGCTTCACGCTGGCCGACCTCGTGTCGTATGCGGGCAAGCACAACGACGCGAACGGCGAAGACAACCGCGACGGCCGCGACGACAACTGCAGCGCGAACTGGGGCGCCGAAGGGCCGACCGACGACGCGGCGATCCGCGACGTGCGCCGGCGCGTCGCGCGCTCGATGCTCGCGACGCTGTTTACCGCGCTCGGCACGCCGATGCTCGTGGCCGGCGACGAATTCGGCCGCACGCAGCAGGGCAACAACAACGCGTATTGCCAGGATAACGAACTGTCGTGGCTCGACTGGGACCTGGCGCACAGCGACGAAGGCGTGCAGATGACCCGCTTCGTGTCGCGGCTCGCCGCGCTGCGGCGCATGTATCCGGTGATGTCGGCGCCGCGTTATCCGTCGGGCGACCGCGACGGCGCACCGGGCATGCGCGAGATCGGCTGGTTCGACGAACGCGGCGACGCGCTGACCGTCCCCGCGTGGGAAGACGGCGAACGCCGCGCGCTGACGATGCGGCGCGTCGGCACCGGCCGCACCGGACGCACCGAAGCATTGCTCGTGATGCTGAACGCGTCGGCCGAGACCATCACGTTCATGCCGCCCGCGCCCGTGCTCGATTACCGGATCCTGCTCGACACCGCGACGCCCGACGCCGGCCCGCGCTCGTGGCCGCAAGCCGGGCTCGACGTCGCCGCGCATGCGGCCGTGATCGCGGTCGCGGCCGTGCCACCCGACCTGTCTTCGTGAGGAGCCGCCATGACGTCCCGTTCCGCCCATCCGCCCGGCACGCACGCGTACGCGTCGTCGTTCGGCGCGACCTGCATCGATGCGGACCGCACGCGCTTCCGGCTGTGGGCGCCCGCGAGCCGCACGGCCGCCGTCGAACTGCAGGACGCAGGCGGCCGTGCAATCCCGATGACGCCGGCCGGCGACGGCTGGTTCGAGACGGTCGCGCCGTGCGGCCCCGGCACGCTGTACCGTTACCTGCTCGACGACGCGCTCGCGGTGGCCGATCCCGCGTCGCGCTTCCAGCCGTATGACGTGCTGGGCCCGAGCCAGGTCGTCGATCCGGCCGCGTACCGCTGGCGCAACGACGCGTGGCGTGGCCGTCCGTGGCACGAGACGGTGCTGTACGAGCTGCACGTCGGCGCATGCGGCGGCTACGCGGCCGTCGAGCGGCGGCTGCCGGCGATCGCCGAACTCGGCGTGACCGCGGTCGAGCTGATGCCCGTCAATGCATTCCCCGGCGCGCGCAACTGGGGCTACGACGGCGTGCTGCCGTTCGCGCCCGACGCGTCGTACGGGCGGCCCGAGGAACTGAAATCGCTGGTCGACACCGCGCACGGGCTCGGGATGCAGGTGTTCCTCGACGTCGTGTACAACCACTTCGGCCCCGAAGGCAACCTGCTGCCGCGCTACGCGCCGGACTTCTTCCGCTCGGACCGGCAGACCGCGTGGGGGCCGGCGATCGACTTCTCCCGCCCGCAGACGAGCACGTTCTTCATCGACAACGCGCTGTACTGGCTCGACGAATACCGTTTCGACGGGCTGCGCATCGACGCCGCGCATGCGATCGACGACGACGCGTGGCTGCGCGAACTCGCGCGCCGTGTGCGCGCGCACGCGGGCGACGCACGCCACGTGCATCTCGTGCTGGAGAACGAGCGCAATACCGCGAGCCTGCTCGGCCCCGACGGCTTCGACGCGCAATGGAACGACGACTTCCACAACAGCGCGCACGTGCTGCTGACCGGCGAGCGCGACGGCTACTACCGCGCGTACGCGGATGCCCCGCTGCGTCATTTCGCGCGCACGCTCGGCGAAGGCTTCGCGTACCAGGGCGAACCGTCGCCGCTGCACGACGGCGCGGCGCGCGGCGAGCCGAGCGCGCACCTGCCGCCGACCGCGTTCGTCGTGTTCCTGCAGAACCACGACCAGATCGGCAACCGCGCGTTCGGCGAACGGCTGCGCGCGCTCGCGAACGACGACGCGGTGCGCGCGGCCACCGCGCTGATGCTGCTCGCGCCGTCGATCCCGCTGCTGTTCATGGGCGAGGAAGACGGCAGCACGCAGCCGTTCCAGTTCTTCACCGACTATCGCGGCGCGCTCGCCGACGCGGTGCGCGAAGGCCGGCGTCGCGAATTCGCCGCGTTTCCCGCGTTCGCCGACGCCGCGCATCGCGACGCGATTCCCGACCCGAACGACATCGCGACGTTCGTGCGCTCGTCGTCGCACCATCCACCCGACGAGTCGTGGCCCGACGCGGCCGCGTGGCGGCGCTTCTACCGCAGCGCGCTGGCCGTGCGCGCGGCGCTCGTGACGCCGCACCTGGCCGATGCGCGCTCGCTCGGCGTCGACCTGCTCGCGGGCGACGGCGACCCGCCCGCGCTGGTCGCGCGCTGGCGCCTCGGCGACGGCAGCACGCTGACGATCGCGCTGAATCTCGGCTCGCACGACGCGACGCTGCCCGCGCTGCCGGTCGGCAAGATCGTGTTCGAGACGCCGCCGCGTGCGCGCGACCGGCTGCCCGGCGGGCACGTGCCGCCGCGCGCGTGCGTCGCGTGGCGCGACGGTGCGGTCAACCACGATGCGCGGCAGCACCGCGCGAACGGACGGAGCCCGTCATGACGACTGACGTCCCGATCGCGGCGCTCGCCCGCGCGGCCGGCCTGGAACCCGACTGGACCGACGCGGGCGGCGTCGCGCGACGCGTGGCCGACGACGCGCTCGTCGCGCTCGTCGATGCGCTCGGCTGGCCATGCGGCACCGCGATCCAGCGGGTCGACAGCGCGGCGGCGCTCGCCGATGCGAAGGCGTCCTCGCCGCGCGTCGTGACCGGCGACGCCGGCCAGCCGCTGACGCTGCCCGCGACCGTCGCGGCGCCGGGCGCGCGCTTCCGGATCTCGCTCGAAACCGGCGGGCACGTGGACGGTCGCGTGGGCGGCACGGGCGAACACGGCACGCTGCCGCCGCTCGCGATGCCCGGCTATCACGCGCTCGACATCGGCGAGCAGCGTATCGGGCTCGCGATCGCGCCGCCGCGGGCGCTACCGTTCGACGCGATCGCGCGCGCCCATGACGCGAACCGCCGCTGGGGCATCGCGGCGCAGCTCTACAGCCTGCGCCGCACCGGCGACGACGGCGCGGGCGACTACACGGCGCTCGCGCGGCTCGCCGCGCAGGCGGCGCGCCACGGCGCGCAGGCGGTGGCGATCAGCCCGACGCACGCCGGCTATCCGGCGCTTCCCGCGCACGACAGCCCGTATTCGCCGTCGTCGCGACGCTGGCACAACGTCGCTTATCTCGACAGCGACGCGGTGCCGGGCGCCGAAGCCGCGCATCGCGCGTCCGCCGGCGCGGCCGATGCCGCGCTGATCGACTGGCCTCGCGTGCTGCCCGCGAAGCTGCGCCGTCTGCGTGCGTGCTTCGACGCATGGCGCGCCAGCGACGACCCGTCGCGCGATACGTACCAGCGTTTTCGTGCGGCGGGCGGCGCGGCGCTCGACGCGCATGCGCGCTTCGACGCGCTGCAGGCGTTCTGCATCGAGCACGGGATCGGCGCGGACTGGCGGCAGTGGCCCGCGCAATGGCGCATGCCGGGATCGGCGGAAGTCGACGCGTTCGCGCACGCGCATGCCGACACGATCGCGTTCCACACGTTCCTGCAATGGTGCGCGTCGTGCGCGCTCGGCGACGCGCAGCACGCGGCGCGCGGCGCGGGCATGGCGACCGGGCTGATCGCCGATCTCGCGGTCGGCTCCGATCAGGCCGGCAGCGACGCGTGGGCGCACGGCACGACGCTGCTGCGCGGCGTATCGCTCGGCGCGCCGCCCGACCTGTTCAATGCGGCCGGCCAGGCATGGGGCGTGACGACGTGGACGCCCGACGCGCTGCGCGCGGACGGCTTCATGCCGTTCATCGAGCTGCTGCGCGCGGCGTTCGCGCATGCGGGCGGCATCCGCATCGATCACGTGCTCGGCTTCGCGCGGATGTGGATCGTGCCGGACGGCGGCTCGCCGCGCAGCGGCGCGTACCTGCGCTATCCGCTCGACGATCTGGTGCGGCTCGTCGCGCTCGAAGCCGCCCGCCATCGCGCGATCGCGATCGGCGAGGATCTCGGCACCGTGCCGGCCGGGTTGCGCGAACGGCTCGGCGCGCAAGGTGTCGCGGGCATGCGCGTGCTGTGGTTCGAGCGCGACGCGAATGGCGCGTTCCGGCCGCCGTCCGCGTGGGATCGGGACGCGATCGCGATGACGTCGACGCACGATTTGCCGACCGTGGCCGGCTGGTGGCGCGGCGTCGATCTCGGGTGGCGGCGCGTCGCGGCCGAGGCCGACGCCGCGAAGCGGCGTGACGAAGCGCAACCGCGCGATGTCGCCGCCCCGGCGCCGGACGATGCGAGCGCGCACGATTCGGACGAGATCGTGCAAAGCATGGCGTTCGGACACGACACCGTGCCGCGCACCGATTCGAATCACGCGACGCCTCCCCCGCCTGAACTGCTGGCCGCTCATGCGGAACGCGCGACCGAGCGCGCCGCGCTGTGGCACGCGCTGCAGCACGCTGGCTGCGCGCCGGCCGGCGCCGCGGTGCCGCCGGCCGACATGCCGCCGGTGAACGGGATCCTGGCCTACGTCGCGAGCAGCCCGTCGCCGCTCGCGCTGCTGCCGCTCGAGGATCTGCTCGCGCTCGACGCGCAGCCGAACCTGCCGGGGCCGCCATGCGGCCATCCGAACTGGCGGCAGCGGTTGCCGCGCACGATCGACGCGTTGTTCGACGCCGACGTGCGCGCGCGCATCGCCGCCGTCGTGCAGGCGCGCCGCACGGGGAGGCACGGCCCATGACCCCACGCGCGACGCTGCGACTGCAGCTGCATGCGGGCTTCACGTTCGACGACGCGGCTGCGCACGCCGACTACTTCGCGCGGCTCGGCGTCAGCCACCTGTACCTGTCGCCGGTGTCGACGGCCGAGCCCGGCTCGCTGCACGGCTACGACAGTGTCGACTATGGCGCGCTCAGCGTGGAACTCGGCGGCGAAGCCGGCTTCATGCGGCTCGTCGATGCGCTGCGCGCCCGCGGCCTCGGCATCGTCATCGACATCGTGCCGAACCACATGGGCGTCGGCGGCTCGTCGAACGGCTGGTGGAACGACGTGCTCGAATGGGGGCCGGCGAGCCCCTACGCGCGCTATTTCGACATCGACTGGCATCCGCCCGACGCGGCGCTCGACGGCAAGGTGCTGCTCCCGTGCCTCGGCGCGCCGTACGGCGAGGCGCTCGCGGCCGGCGACATCACGCTGCGCGCCGATGCGGCCGCGGGCCGCTTCTACATCGCGTGCCCGGGGCGGCGGCTGCCGGTTGCCGCCGCCACCTATGCGGACATTCTTCGCATCGCGAATCGCGCGGACCTGAACGCGCTCGCGGAGCGCTTCGACGTCGCGCCGGTCCGCGACAGCGCGCGGCTGGCCGCCGCCCATGCGGCGCTGCGCGACCATGCGGCCGCGCACGGCCCGCATGCGCTCGACGCGGTATTGCGCGGCGCCGATCCGCGCCGCGCACGCTCGCGCGCGTGCCTGCATCACTTGCTCGAACGCCAGCACTACCGGCTCGCCTGGTGGCGCACGGCCGCCGACGAACTGAACTGGCGGCGCTTCTTCGACATCGCGACGCTCGCGGCCGTGCGCGTCGAAGACGAGGCGGTGTTCGACGCCGTGCATGCGCTGCCGCTGCGCCTCCATGCGGCCGGGCTCGTCGACGGCGTGCGCGTCGATCACGTCGATGGCCTCGCCGATCCGCGCGCGTATTGCCGCCGGTTGCACGCGCGGCTCGCCGCGCAGCGCGACGCGCGGCCATACATCGTCGTCGAGAAGATCCTCGCGCCCGGCGAAGCGCTGCGCAGCGACTGGGCCGTCGACGGCACCACCGGCTACGACTTCATGAACGACGTCGGCGCGCTGCTGCACGACCCGGCCGGCGCCGAGCCGCTCGCCGCGCACTGGGCGGCCGTATCGGGTTCCGCGCGCACGTTCGCGCAGGAAGCGCTCGACGGCAAGCGGCGCGTGCTGATGCGCCAGCTCGCCGTCGAGCATGCACGGGTCGCGCGGTTGCTGCACGGAATCGCACGGACGTCGCCCGCGACGCGCGACGTCAGCCTGATCGCGATCCGGCGCGTGCTCGGCGAACTCGCAATCCGGCTGCCCGTGTACCGGATGTATCCGGCGCGGGGCGCCGAACCGGCCGACACCGACCTCCGCGTGCTCGCGCACGCGTACGACGGTGCTTACGCGGCGGTCGATCCGGCCGACCGGTTCGCGCTCGAGCACGTCGCCGCGTGGCTCGGCTTGCCGGTGGTGCGCGTGCCGCGCGTGGACGCCGATGCACTGGTCGCGGCGCGTGTCGCGTTCGCGCAGCTCACCGCGCCGCTGGCCGCGAAGGGCGTCGAGGATACGGCCAACTATCGCTACGGCCGGCTGCTGTCGCGCAACGAGGTCGGCGCCGACGCCAGCGACTTCAGCCTGTCGCGCGGCGCGTTCCATGCACGCAACCGGCGCCGTGCGCGCACCGTGCCGCATGGGCTCCTCGCGACGGCCACGCACGACCACAAGCGCGGCGAGGACGCGCGGGCGCGGCTCGCGGTGCTCAGCGAAGTGCCCGATGTGTGGCGCGCGGTGTCGCTCGACTGGTCGGCGCTGAACCTGCCGCATCGCGGCGGTGCGCACCGCGACCTCGCGTGGACGCCGGGCCCGGCCGCCGAGGCGATGCTGGTCCAGACGCTCGTCGGCTGCTGGCCGCCGGCGCTCGCCCCCGACGATGCGGCCGGCCTCGACGCGCTCGCGACGCGCGTCGTGCAATGGCAGACGAAGGCGCTGCGCGAGGCGAAGCAGTACACCGACTGGCTCGCGCCCGAGCCGGACTACGAGCAAGGTTGCGAAGCATTCGTCCGCGCGATCCTGACGCCGCGCGGCGCGGGCGATTTTGCGCATCGGCTGCATGCGTTCGTCGCACGGATCGCGCCGGCCGGCGTCGTCAACAGCCTGACCCAAACGGCGCTGCGGATCGCGTCGCCCGGCGTGCCCGATCTCTATCAAGGTACCGAGTCATGGGATCACTCGCTCGTCGACCCGGACAACCGGCGCGACGTGCCGTTCGCGACGCTGGCGACCGTATCGGTCGACGGCCCGGTGGCGTCGTATCTGCCGGTGTGGCCCGATGCGCGGGTGAAGCGCGCGCTGATCGAGCGGATGCTGGCGCTGCGTGCGCGATGGCCGGCGACGTTTGCGCACGGTGCGTACGTGCCGCTGCGGGTGCGTGGGAAGCTCGCGCGGCACGCGGTGGCGTTCGCGCGCTGCGATGACGCGGCTACCGTGGTGGTGATCGCAACTCGGCTCGCGTGCCGGTTGCTCGGCGAAGCGCCCGCGTTGCCGCGCGTGGAGCCTGCGCAGTGGGGCGACACGGCGGTCGTGCTGCCGCGCGGCGTCGAAGGACCGTGGATCGACGGGTTGAATGCGCGCGACGCGATCGATGCGCCGGAAGGGGTGCTGGCGGTTGATCGCTGCCTGGCCGAGTTGCCCGTGGCGGTGCTGGTTGCTGGACGGTCGAATCAGGATCGTCCCGGACACGCTCGCGCCCGGTAGCCCCCTCGGTCGTCGCCACCTAAGGAATGGAGACTCATAGCCCACTTAAAGGGGTCGAAACAATTTCGGACGGATGTCGTGTCCACACCGCCCGTCTGTGGCTCGGGGATAATCGAATTTATGCAAAACAGGCCGCGTATAATCGTTTTTGTACATCCGTAATCGATTTGCGCACAAAACCGACGTTTCTAATCGATTTTGAGCAGAGCCTGAGCCGACTGACAGGAGCCTCCCCATGCCCGAATTGCCCGACGATCCGATTGGCGGCGCGTGGTTAATCGCGAACTGCGACGTTGCGCCCATGGCTCGGCCTCCCGTACTCAGTCGCATCGGGAGCCGACGAGCCACCGAAATCGTCGACGGCTATCGACTCGAAACCTACCCGGAACTCATGCGTCCGTCGGATGACTTCGCCGCCCATCTCCAGTTTCATCTGCGTCACGAGATCCCGCAACTGGAGCTTCTCACGCGCTTGTTCAAGAAATCGGGCCCCAGTGCCATCCAGGCGTGGATCGACGCCGAGCCGACCGGTCAGTATGCCCGTCGCGCCGCTTTTCTTTACGAATGGCTCATCGATGACCACCTGAGTGTTCCCGAGCGACTGGGCGGCAACTACGTCGACGTCCTCGACGACACCAAGATCGTCACCTCGTCCCGCAACCACGTTCTGAGAAATGCCCGGTGGCGGGTGAACGACAACCTGCCGGGTACGCGCTACTTCTGCCCGACGCTCGTCAAGACTGCAGCTTTCATGGAGGCCGCCGCGCTTGACGTGCCGCGTCTCTTCGCCGATCTGGCAAAGGAGTTCGGCGAGGATTTGCTGATGCGTGCGGCAACCTGGATGACATTGCGGGAAAGCAAGGCCAGTTTTGCCATCGAGGGAGAGGCTGACCACACCACTCGTATCCAGCGCTTCGCCGACGTCATGGCCCGACGTACCGCTCAGGGCGAACAACCGTTGACAGATGCCGCCGCTGCCGAACTGCAGCGGGAAATCCTCGGCGAGCGAACCACGCTCACGCATTTCGGCTTCCGGCAATCGCCCGTATTCGTCGGAGAGACCATACGCTTTAGCGAAGTCGTCCGCTACGTGGCGCCTGGACAAGACGATGTTCCCGCAATGCTCGACGGACTTCGCGCATTCCTGGAGCGCACTACCGGGCAATCCCCGGTGCTGCGCAGCACGGTCGCAGCCTTCGGTTTCGTCTATGTTCATCCATTAGCGGACGGAAACGGCCGCGTCCATCGCTTCCTGATCAACGATGTCCTGCGCCGGGACGGCGCCATTCCCGCGCCGGTGATCCTTCCCGTTTCCGCGGTGATCATGGACGACGCCGGCGAACGTCGTGGATACGACAGCGTACTGGATCAGGCGTCCGTACTCCTGATGGAACAAGTGCGCGACAACATATCGTTCACAGCGGCCCAGACGTCTTATCCGGACGGTGTCGTATCCAATTTCGCGTTTGACGGCGCCGAACGGGCAAGGCCTCTATGGCGGTATCCGGATCTGAGTCCGCATGTGCAATATCTGGCCAACATCATCCGGCGCACGCTAACCGAACACATGCGCGAGGAGTCGCGCTATTTGCGAAGCCACACGCTGGCTCGGCAGGCGCTCAAGGAAATCGTCGAAATGCCGGATCATCAAGCCGACCGGGTACTACGATCGCTCGAGCAAAACAACGGACAACTCAGCAACGTCCTCGCGAAGGAAATGCCTGTCCTGCAACGACCCGGTATTTGGCCCGCTATCGTTGATGCGGTTTCTGCGGCATTTCGCGACGGTGAATCGGTCGATGTCGCGATTGCCGACCGTTACCGGCCCGAACGGCCGGCGGGCCAGTAAATACCCGACCTCACGACCACTCTTCCGGCGGCATCTCGCCGCGATCGTCCTCCCACAGCGGTTTCCCCGCGTCTTCTTCACGGCTCGGTGTCACCGGCCCGTTTCCGCTTGCGCTGCGATCACCGCGCTCGCCGCGCCGCGCGCCGTCGCGCGGCGCCGCCGCATGCGGTCGTGCTCGCACACGCGTCGGCGTCACGGTTCGCTGCCCGCTGCGGCGACGCCCGTCCGTCGATTCCGCATCGTTCGTCTGTCGTGCATTCGAAGCCGTAGCCATATTTCTCTCCTGAGTCATTGGAAAAAACGGTCGCCCACGCGCAGCAATTTCGGTGCCGCGCGCCGGGCAAGCGTCTTGCTCCATCGCTTCGCCCCCTAACCATTTCGGAGGAGACGATGCCGACGAATCGCAACGCGCCGCCCGCCACACGCCGCCGCCTCGGCGGATGGATGGCCAGCGAGGAAGCGCACATGGCCGCGTTCCGCGAAAAAATCGCGAACGAGGCACGCGCGCATGCCGGCGAGCGCCTGCGCACGCCGGCCGTGCAGGAACTCGCGCGGCTGTTCGACGACAACGCGGTGCTGCGCATGAGCCTGACGCGCGCGATCGACGAAGCGCTCGAATCGGGATACCGGCTCGGCTACGCATCGATCGGCGAGCTGATGACCGTGCTCGACCATCTGATGACGTACACGCCGCCGTTCAGCGAGGACAGCCTGATCGTGTGCCCGCTGAACGCGTTCTTCGACTGGCCGATGTGCATGCCGTCGGGCCACGCGGTGTTTCGCGACGCGGCCGTCAATACGCAGTTGAAGCGCGTATTGAACGCATGGTGCGACTTCCTCGGCGGCCCGCATTCGCGTGCGCATCTCGACACGTCGCCGCCCGACGGCTGGTTCTGCGACGAAGCGCGCAAGCGCCTCGGGCTGTCGCAGTTCCAGTATCGCGAAGACCAGCCGCACGGGGGCTTCGATTCGTGGAACGACTTCTTCACGCGGCGCTTTCGCGACGGCGCGCGTCCAGTCGCTGCGCCCGACGATCCGCACGTGATCGTCAGCGCGTGCGAGGCCTCGCCGTATCACACCGAAACGAACGTGAAGCTGCGCGACAACTTCTGGATCAAGGCGCAGCCGTACTCGCTGCGCGACCTCTTCACGCCCGCGTGGCTGTCGCTCGCCGAGCGATTCGTCGGCGGCGACGTCTACCAGGCCTACCTCAGCGCGTACAACTACCATCGCTGGCATGCGCCGGTGCGTGGGGTGGTCACCCACGCGTATCGCGTAGACGGCGCCTATTATTCGGTCGCCGAAGCGGAAGGCCCGGACCCGGCCGGGCTCAACGACTCGCAGGGCTACATGACGACGGTCGCCGCGCGCGCGGTGGTCGCGATCTCGAGCGACGATCCCGGCATCGGCACGGTAGCCGCCGTGTTCGTCGGGATGGGCGACGTGTCGTCGTGCGTGATCGACGTCATGCCGGGGCAGCGCGTCGACAAGGGCGACGAGATCGGCTATTTCCAGTTCGGCGGCTCGACCTACTGTCTGCTCTTCGAGGCCGGCGTGATCGATCGCTTCCTGTACGCGCCGCCGTTCGAAGGCCAGCCGCCCGTCGTGCAGGTCAATGCGCCCGTCGCGATCGCGCGGTGAGCGGCGCGTGCGGCCCGGTGCGTCACGCTTCCGTGGTGTCGAACCGGGCCCCGTCATGCCGCTGCACGCAGCGCAGGACCGACAGTCCGTCGGCGGTCAGCGCCGGGCGGTGTGCGCCCGATGCGTCGTCATGCTGCAGCACGATCAACTGTTGCTCGACAAGCGCGACAACGTCGTCGCGGTCGATCTGGATCTGTTCCGGTGCGTGATGCGCCAGGAACAGCGCGGCAAATTCATGGGCGGTCAGCATGCTCGTTTCCCCGTTGGCGGCGACGCGCGACGCGACACCGGCGTCGCATCGGCAGCCGGCGCGAAGCGTGCGCCGGCGACGTTACGGGCATGCAGGGACCGTGCCAACAGTGGGCATTCAACCGGTGGTCGTGCGACGCCCGCGCCGCGCGATCTGGCACCGCACGGCGCGTTCGAGCCGCTGCAAAGTTTTCAACGGCATGTAATGGGTAACGACAAGCAACCGGGCGGCAACGGCGGGCGCCGGATACCTCCGATGAAACCCGCCTGACGCAGGCCGGTTGCGGGCCGCGCGCGTGGCGGAATGCGACCCCGCTCAGGGCTCCCGCGAGCGAAACAACCCCGCTCGCGCACGCCCGCCCGGCGCACGGAAATACCCGCTGTGCAGCACCACGTCGTGGTTGCCGCTCGCCAGCACGTCCGCGCACGCGGCTTCGATACGCGCACGGCCGCGCTCGAACGCGTCGCGCAGGTCGGCCTCCAGCGCGGAGTGCGCGCCAAAATGATCTTCCAGCGCCTCCACCGTAATCGCGCAGGCCTGCGGCGCCCCGTCCACGTCGACGACGAAGCGCAACTGCAGCGCCGCGCCGTCGAACGTCGGCGGTTCGTCGGTCAGCGTCACGGAGCGTGGGGAATCTGCCGGCATCGGCTCATACCCTCCGCGCCGCGAGACGCTCGACCAGCGCGCCGTTGAACGCGGGCAGATCGGCCGGCTTGCGGCTCGTGATCAGGTTGCCGTCGCGCACGACTTCCTCGTCGACCCACTTGCCGCCCGCGTGACGGATGTCGTCCTGCAGGCTCGGCCAGCTCGTCATCGTCTTGCCCTCGACGAGCCCGGCCGACACCAGCAGCCAGCCGCCGTGGCAGATCGCCGCGATCGGCTTGCCGGCGCCGACGGCCGCCGTCACGAATTCGCGCGCGGCCGGCACCATCCGGATCGCATCGCCGTTGATGACGCCGCCCGGCAGCACGACCGCGTCGTAATCGCCTTCGCGCGCATCGTCGAACGTGCGGTCGACCTTCACGCGCTCGCCCTTGTCGACGTGCCGGAAACCCTGGATCTCGCCGCGCTGCTGCGAAATCACGTCCACCTGCGCGCCTTCTGCCGCGAGCGCGCGCTGCGGTTCGACCAGCTCGGCTTCCTCGAAGCCGTCGACCGCGAGAATCGCTACCTTGCAATGATCCAACCTGCCGCTCATGAATGCCTCCGTGGATAGGGATAGGGATGGAGGTGGCACACGTCGTGCCGTTGCCCGTCACGCAGCAATCGCCGTTCCGCCGCGGGAGCCTTCGCCCGTCGGCCCCGCCGTTCCGTGCGTCGCGCGGGACAACGGGGGAACGACCCGCGATCGATGGCGGCCACCCGCGAATGGCGGGATCGGTCGCTGTACGTCGCCGCGCGCCCGGCTGCAAAGATTTCAACGGGATGTAATGCGACGCCGTGGCGCCCCCGTACGCCGATCCGGCGCGATTACTGCAGATGACGCGCGGCGTCGAGCATCGCGTCGGTCAGCTCGACCGTCAGCGTCAGGTGTTCGTCGCCGGTATCGGGCAATTGCTCGAGCGTCTGCTGCACGGCGTCGTGCAGCATCGCGTGCACGCGCATCCGTGCGCCTTCGTCGAGATCCGCGTAGCGTTCCATCGTCGAGCATTCGAGCGCGAGCACGACCGAGTGCCGGGCCGCCTCCGGCGGCGCCTCGACGGCGTTCGCCCACGCCGCGTGGAACATGACCCTGCCCGTTTCGACGTCCACGTGGACCGTCGTGTCGAGATCGTCCACGTCGCTTGCATCGCCGTCGATCTCGTCCTGCTCCAGGAAAATCCGGGAATTCGATTGCATGATGTCCTCCTGCGTGGTGGCGGCGCGCCCATCCGGGGAAACCGCGCCGCCATCGCGCCGTGCCGGCCGCGCCGGCACGACACCGTCAATAACCGCTGGAAC